>NZ_JBCLUZ010000010.1:0-106581 GCF_039548395.1 Luteimonas changyuni | reverse complement strand
AGGCAGGGGGGATGCCCAGAGGCGGCCATGGATGGCCGGCGGCCGGAACTGGGAGCAGGATGCGCATATTCCGGCTGGGCATCCCCCCTGCCTCCACGGCGGGCAGCGCACACCCTCCCGGACTCCCTCCCGGAGCAATCACCCGGCCGGAACTGGGAGCAGGATGCGCATATTCCGGCTGGGCATCCCCCCTGCCTCCACGGCGGGCAGCGCACACCCTCCCGGACTCCCTCCCGGAGCAATCACCCGCAAGCTCCACACAATCGGGAGAAGAGCCAAAGAAAAACCCCGCCTCGCGGCGGGGTCCTTCGTGTCGCGGTACAGCGGCGTGGCTGGATCAGAAGCCCATGCCACCCATGCCGCCCATGTCGCCGCCGCCCGGCATCGCCGGCTCGTCCTTCTTCGGCAGCTCCGCCACCATCGCTTCGGTGGTGATCATCAGGCCGGCGATCGACGCCGCGTTCTGCAGCGCGGTGCGGGTGACCTTGGTCGGGTCCAGGATGCCGAACTCGATCATGTCGCCGAACTCGCCGTTGGCTGCGTTGTAGCCGAAGTTGCCCGAACCGTCCTTGACCTTGTTGACGATGACCGACGGCTCTTCGCCGGCGTTGGTCACGATCTCGCGCAGCGGCGCTTCCATCGCGCGCAGGGCGATCTGGATGCCGTGGTTCTGGTCTTCGTTGGCACCCTTCAGGGCCTCGACCGCGGTCTTGGCGCGCAGCAGCGCAACGCCGCCGCCCGGGACCACGCCTTCTTCCACCGCCGCACGCGTGGCGTGCAGGGCGTCTTCGACGCGGGCCTTCTTTTCCTTCATCTCGATCTCGGTCGAGGCACCGACCTTGATCACCGCCACGCCGCCGGCCAGCTTGGCCACGCGCTCCTGCAGCTTCTCGCGGTCGTAGTCCGAAGAGGTCTCTTCGATCTGCGCCTTGATCTGCTTGATGCGGCCTTCGATGCCCGAGCCTTCGCCCGCGCCGTCGATGATCGTGGTGTTTTCCTTGGTGACCTGGATCTTCTTCGCGCGGCCGAGGTCGTTGATGGTCGCCTTCTCGAGCGACAGGCCGACTTCCTCGCTGATCACGGTGCCACCGGTGAGGATGGCCATGTCTTCCAGCATCGCCTTGCGACGGTCGCCGAAGCCCGGGGCCTTGACGGCCACGACCTTGACGATGCCGCGGATGGTGTTCACCACCAGGGTCGCCAGGGCTTCGCCCTCGACTTCCTCGGCGACGATCAGCAGCGGCTTGCCGGCCTTGGCCACGCCCTCGAGGACGGGCAGCAGGTCGCGCACATTGGAGATCTTCTTGTCGTGCAGCAGGATGAAGGGATCATCCAGCTCGGCCGACATCGACTGCTGGTTGTTGATGAAGTACGGCGACAGGTAGCCGCGGTCGAACTGCATGCCCTCGACCACGTCGAGCTCGTTCTCGAGGCCCGAACCTTCCTCGACCGTGATCACGCCTTCCTTGCCGACCTTGTCCATTGCCTGGGCGATCAGGTCGCCGATGTTGGCGTCGGAGTTGGCGGAGATGGTGCCGACCTGGGCGATTTCCTTCGAGGTCGACGACGGCTTGCTGATGCTCTTCAGCTCTTCCACGGCGGCCTTGACGGCCTGGTCGATGCCGCGCTTGAGGTCCATCGGGTTCATGCCGGCGGCGACCGCCTTCATGCCCTCGCGGATGAAGGCCTGGGCCAGCACGGTCGCGGTGGTGGTGCCGTCGCCGGCGTCATCGGACGTGCGCGAGGCGACTTCCTTCACCATCTGCGCGCCCATGTTCTCGAACTTGTCGGCCAGTTCGATCTCCTTGGCGACGGACACGCCGTCCTTGGTGATCGTGGGCGCGCCGAAGCTCTTGTCGAGCACGACGTTGCGGCCCTTGGGGCCAAGCGTTGCCTTGACGGCGTTGGCAAGCACGTTGACGCCACGCACCATCTTGGCGCGCGCGTCTTCGCCGAAGCGGATTTCCTTCGCGGACATTGTTGTTTCCTCGGAACTGGATCAGGGAATGGGGGTTGCGATGCGCTTGACGCGCGCTCAGCCGACGATGGCGAGGATGTCGTCCTCGCGGACGATCTTGTATTCGGTGCCTTCGTGCTTGTACGCCGAGCCCGAATACTGGCCGTAGATGACCTTGTCGCCGACCTTGACCTTCGGCGCGCGCAGGCTGCCGTTGTCCAGGGCCTTGCCCTCGCCGATGGCGATCACTTCGCCCTTGGTGGGCTTTTCCTTGGCATTGTCGGGGATGACGATGCCGCCGGCGGAGATTTCGTCGGCTTCGATCGGCTTGACCACTACGCGGTCGTAAAGCGGCTTCAGGTTCATGACAATCCTCACAAGTGATTGATTTTACTTGACAAAAACAGGAATCGGTCGCGGAGTCTAGCAGTCGGACCTGCCGAGTGCCAAAACGCGCGCCGCGAAAACCCGGCAGCGCCGGGATGTCCGCAAGATGGGGGGGCGTTGGCGGGGTTCAAGGGCCCCGCGGGAAATAAAGACGCGGCTCAGAAGCGCCAGGCGCCGACAACCATGGTTTCGCCGTTGTTGGGGGCGTGCAGGCTCGCGTTCGAGATATGGCGCAGCAGCAGCGAGAAGCGGCCCCAGCGCCAGCCGGCGGTGGTGACGAACTGCGGATCGCCGGACAGGGCGTCCGTCTCGCCCGACTGGGCGCCGACGCCGGCACCAAGCGTAAGGCCGTTGTCGGTGCGCTCGTAGCGCAGGCCGACGAAGCCGACCACGACGCTGTCGGACAGGTCCCGGCCACGCACTTGGCCGCGGCCGTCGACGTGGATGGCGCCAACCTCGCCGCGGAGTACCGCGTTGTCCAGCTCCCGCAGTTCCGGCAGCCAGGCGACCGAGGCCACTTTGGTGAATTCGCGCTCGGTGGTCTTGGAGCCGCCGGCGGCGACCTCGATGCCGGTCGCGGCAGCGGCAGGCAGCGCGAGCGCGAACAGGGCTGCGGCCAGTCCGGCGCGGAGGATGGCGGGGCGGATCGGAGCGGGCATGGGACGACCTGGATGAATGGGGAGATTTGACCGCACAAGAATACGATTGCCGCGTCGCGCTGGCGTGCAGATTGACGGAATGGTGTGTCCTTGTCTGGCCGTCGTCATATTTGACGGTTAGATTGCGTGGTCCACAAAGGGGAGTTACCCAATGCGTCTTGTCAGTTCCCGGCTTTGCTGCGCGATCGCGCTGGCGGTTGCCGCCACGCTGCCGGCCCAGGCCGAAGTCTTCATCAACGAAATCCACTACGACAACATCGACACCGACGTCGGCGAGGCGATCGAGGTCGTCGGCAGCGCCGGAGAGAGCCTCGCCGGCTACCAGCTGGTGCTCTACAACGGCAGCAACGGCGCTTCCTACGACACCGACACCCTGCCCGAGGGCACGCTCTCGGCCTGCGGCGGCAAGGTCCGCTTCGCCACGGTGAACTACCCCGAGAACGGCGTGCAGAACGGCGCGCCCGACGGCATTGCCCTGGTCGATCCGCAGGGCGCCGTGGTCCAGTTCCTGAGCTACGAAGGCGTGATGACCGCCAGCAACGGCCCCGCCGCCGGCATGAGCAGCACCGATATCGGCGTCATGCAGCCGAGCAGCACCCCGATCGGCCATTCGCTGCAGCTCGGCGGCACCGGCAATGTCTACGCCGACTTCGCCTGGGCGGAGGCCGCCAGCGAGACCTTCGACGCATGCAACAACGACCAGTCCTTCGGCGAGCCCGGCAATGCCGCGCCGCGGGTGGTCGAGACCTTCCCGACGCAGGGCTCCAGCAGCTTCCCGTACGCGGCCGAGCTCAAGGTCACCTTCAGCGAGCCGGTGGCCGCCCAGCCCGGCGCGTTCACCCTGGCCTGCGAAGGCCCGGCCCGCCATCGCGCACCCGGGCTCGATCACGTCGCGCAGGCGACCAGCTTCACCCTGACGCCTTCGTCTCCGCTGGTGCCGGGCCAGGCCTGTTCGCTGCGGGTCGACGCCGGCTTCATCCTCGATCTCGACGACGCTGCGCCCGAGGCCGACACCGTCATCGACTTCAACGTGAAGCGTTCGGGCGGCGGCGGCGGTGGCGGCGACGGCGATTACTACGGCCTGGTCAACGACTCCAGCCCCGACCAGCTGCGCTGCTCGCTGCACGAGACCATCCGCGGCCATGTCGCCTATCCCTACAGCGGCAGCGGCATCACCACCTGGACGATCCTCGAAGTCGCCGACGAGGACCCCAACGACGCCGGCAAGATCCTCGACGTCTATCGCAACCGCAGCTACGTCAAGGGCACCGACCGTGCCGGCAGCGGCGGCAGCAACAAGTACAACCGCGAGCACACCTGGCCGAATTCGCTCGGCTTCCCGGACCGGGTGGGCGACATGGGCTATCCGCACTCGCCGTATACCGACGCGCACATGCTCTACCTGAGCGACGAGGTCTACAACTCCAACCGCGGCAACATGCCCTTCGCCGATTGCCCACAGTCGTCGAACTGCGGCGAGCGGCCGACGGAGTTCAACAACGGCCGCGGCGGCGGCACCGGCGTCTATCCCGGCAATTCGAACTGGGTCATGGGTCCGAACGGCAACCAGGGCTCCTTCGAACCCTGGGGCGCGCGCAAGGGCGACATGGCGCGTGCGGTGATGTACATGGCGATCCGCTACGAGGGCGGCACGCACCCGACCACCAACCAGTCCGAGCCCGACCTGGAACTCACCGACGACCGCAGCAGGATCGTCGGCACCACCTCGTCACCGGCTTACATGGGCCTGCTGTCGACCCTGGTCGAATGGCACCTTGCCGACCCGCCGGACGACGCCGAGCGCGCCCGCAACGAAGTGGTCGCCGCCCACCAGGGCAACCGCAACCCCTTCATCGACCATCCGGAATGGGGCACCCAGGCGCTGTTCACCTCGAGCACGCCCGCGACCTGCGAACTCGCCACGCCACCGGCGAGCGAGCCCCGCAACCCGCGACTGCGTGATCCGCGCGCGCGTGGAACCGTGGCTCCGGTGCCGGCAGCTGCCGCACCCACCGGCCGCAAGCTGAAGGCGATGCGCTGACGGCACGCGCCCGGCTTCCCGTTCATGCAGGGAAGCGGCTCAAACAGAAGGGGCGCCGGGATATCCGGCGCCCCTCTGCGTTTGCACGATCAAATAAGCGACAGCAGCGTGGTGATGCGATTCCGGTTGAGGGCGGCCATCGGCGGCAGCCTGCAGCTCAACGCGATCGACTTCGACGTCAACAGACCGCCGGCATCGGCACCTGACCATGTCAGGTCCCCGGCCGTACCGCCGGCCAACGTGATCGATTTCGGGATGTAGCTGGCAGTTGCAAGCTCATCGCCAACCACCGCCGTACAGGTCACCGTGACCGGAGCTGTCGACGAATTGCTGATGCGCGTACTGAAGCTCTGCACGTTCAGGGAGACTTCTTCGTTGGCAAGCGCACAGGTCACGAAGGCCGGCGCATCGCTTTCATTGACGACGGCGAGCGGGCGCTTGCGGATCAGTCCTTCAAAACGGGCAGCGCCGCCTGGCAGTTGCCGACAGGGCCCGAGCCGGTCGTAGTGAGCAGGTCCAGTGCCTGCGCATGTTGGGTCGCGCCCAGAAGCAGGACGCCGGCTGCAGCGAGGCAGATCGATCTGTACATATGGGTCTCTCCTCATATATGGATGCGGCGCCTTGCGGGCGCCGCCACGCCACCATAGAAGAACGTCGCGCGGGCCAAGCGTGATGGCGGACACGCTTTTGACCGCCTTCCAGCGCTGCGGCGTCAAAACCGGCGCCTTGCGCGTGCACCTCGCAGTCTGCGTCGATGACCTTCTTCGCCGCATGCGCCGGCGATGGCAGCAGCGTGCCGATGCCGGCGAGCAGCATCGCCAATGCAAGCGGCCCGCGATCGCGGCTGCGCCTCCTCGCCAGGCCGGGACATGACCCGGCGCCGGAGTTGGTCGCGGCCGGTCTTCCGGACATTCACCGGGGCGCATCCGGGCTGCTGCGTTCCGCGACCGCAGGGATCCGGCCGGCCCGGGTCGGCTACCCTGTCCGGCTCCTGCCGCCCGCCGCCTGTCCGTGCCGATGACCGCCCTCCCGCACCGCTGCAACTGCCCCGACGTCCGCACCGGGAGGTCGATCGCCACGCCGCCGGCCTGGCGATGGATGTGCGCAACCTTCCTCGCGCTGGCGACGCTGCTGGCGCCGGCGACGGTCCTGGCCGCGATCGGCATGGACGACCTGCTGCCGGTGGACGAGGCCTTCGTGCTGCGGGTCGATGCTGGCGCGACGGGTGGCATCAAGCTCGAGTGGACGATCGCCGAGGGCTACTACCTCTATCGCCACCGCATGGGCGCCGAGCCCGTGGACGATGGTTTCCGCGCCGACCCGGCCGGGCTGCAGCTGCCCGCCGGCACGCCGTATACCGATGAGTTCTTCGGCGACGTCGAAACCTATCGCGGCCGCGTGGCCGGCCTGCTCCCGGGGACCGCGACGGCCGCACGCACTGAGCTGAAAATCCGCTACCAGGGCTGCGCCGACGTCGGCATCTGCTATCCGCCGCAGACGCGCACGGTGGCGGTCACACTGCCGGCCGCCGCAGCCGCGGCGCCGAGGCAGGCCGATTCCGGCTTCGCCGCGCTGGGCCGGGCGCTGGGCACAGGCGGTACCGGCGGCAGTGCAGCGCTGGCCAGCGCCGGTGTGGCCGGCCCGCTGCCGCTGCCGGAAGCGCAGGCCTTCGCCTTCGAAGCCATTGCCGATGGTGGCGATACCCTGCTGATGCGCTTCACCCCGGCGCCGGGCTACTACCTCTACCGCGACCGCAGCAGCTTCACGCTGGAGGCCGACGGCATCCAGGCGGGCGCGCCGCGCTGGCCCCGCGGGGTCGCGCACCACGATGAATACTTCGGCGAGGTGGTGGTCTATTTCGACCAGGTCAACGTGCCCTTGCCGCTGCGCCGCAGCCACGGCGAGCCGCGCGAGGCCACGCTCACCGCCACCTTCCAGGGCTGCCAGGATGGCGGCATCTGCTATCCGCCGATGACCCGCAGCGTGCGCGTGTCGCTGCCGGCAGGCACCACGGCGACGGCGGCAAGCACCACGGCGACGGCGGCAAGCACCGCGGATACGGGAGCCACCGCGGGCGCAACGACGGTGGCCAGCGACCCGGCCACCACCGGCGCCGCCAACGGACCCGCGGCGATCGACGGCGCAGCTGCCGCCAACGCGCGGGCCGCAGCCGCCGGCACTCCCGATGCGCCGGACGCCGCGGCCGCGGACGCTTCGGCGCCCGTCGACGGCACAGCCGGCGCCACGGCCGACGCGGCCGCCGACAACGCCGCGCGCAGCAGCCCGCCGGCCACCGCGGGCGGCGGCGGCCTTGGCCTGGCCCTGCTGCTGGCACTGGCCGGCGGCATCCTGCTCAACCTCATGCCCTGCGTGCTGCCGATCCTTTCGCTCAAGGTGCTGGGCCTGGCCCAGGGCGGCGCCAGCCGCGCCCACGCCCGCCGCCAGGCGCTCTGGTACACCGCCGGGGTGCTGGTCGCGTTCGCGGTGGTCGGCCTGGCGGTGCTTGCGCTGCGCGCCGCCGGCCAGGCCCTGGGCTGGGGCTTCCAGCTGCAGCAGCCGGGCTTCGTGGCCGCATTGGTGCTGCTGATGGCGGCGGTCGGATTGAGCCTGTCGGGCGTGTTCAGCATCGGCGGCAGCGCCAATCTCGGCCAGGGCCTGGCTGCGCGCAGCGGCCCGGTTGGCGACTTCTTCACCGGCGTGCTCGCCTGCGTGGTCGCCAGCCCCTGCATCGCGCCGTTCATGGGCGGCGCGCTGGCCTATGCCTTCTCCGCTTCGCCGGCCGCGGCGCTGCTGGTGTTCCTGGCCCTGGGCCTGGGCCTGGCGCTGCCGTTCCTGCTGGTCGGCCTGGTGCCGGCGCTGGCCGACCGCCTGCCAAGGCCAGGCGCGTGGATGGACACGCTCAAGCAGGTGCTGGCCTTCCCGATGTACCTCACCGCGATCTGGCTGGCCTGGGTGCTGGGCCGCCAGCGCGGCGTCGATGCCATGGCCGTGGTGGCCGCGGGCGTGGCGATGATGGCGCTGGCACTGTGGTGGCTGGAGCGCGCGCGCATGCGCGGCGGCTGGCTGCGGCGGCTGCCGGCGATCGCGCTGCTGCTGGTGGCGCTGTCGTCCGCGTGGCTGGTTGGCCGCATGCCGCCGCCGGTGGCGGCGGTGGCCGGGGCCGAAGGCGGCAGCGTCGCCTACTCCGCCGAGCGCCTGCGCGCCCTGCGCGACGCCGGCACCCCGGTGTTCGTCAACATGACCGCCGACTGGTGCGTGACCTGCAAGGCCAACGAACGCAGCACGCTGTCCGGCGATGCCTTCAGGGACGCCCTGGCACGCACCGGCGCCGCCTACATGGTCGGCGACTGGACCAATGTCGATCCGGAGATCAGCGCCTTCCTCGAGCAGCACCGCGCGGTCGGCGTGCCGCTGTACGTGGTCTATCCGGGCGACGGCGGCGAAGGCCAGGTGCTGCCGGCCGTGCTCGACCCCGACACTGCCGTCGCGGCGCTTGAACGGGCGGTACGCTGATGCGCACGCGCAGCATCCTGCTTGTCGCGCTGGCCGCGGGCGTCCTTGGCGTGGTGGCCGGCCTGGCGGTGAACGGCCCCGGCCCGCTGCTGCGCACCGAGCTCGGGCAGCGCGCGGTGCAGCACGCGATGGATGCCGTGGCCCCGGTGCCACCCGCGGACCTCGCGATCGCGACCCGCGGCGGCCCGGTGCCGACCATTACCCTGCCCGACCTGTCCGGCCGTCCGCGCACCCTGCCCGCGGAGTTCGCGGGCCGCCCGCTGCTGGTCAATTTCTGGGCCAGCTGGTGCGGTCCCTGCATCGAGGAGATGCCCGAGCTCGACCGCTTCACCGCCGGACAGGGTGACGACGGCGTGCAGGTGATCGGCATCGCGCTCGACGACCAGGCGGCGGTGGAAGAATTCCTGGAGCGCATCCCGGTGCGCTATCCGATCCTGATCGACGCCGCGGGTCCGCGCGATTCCGGCGTCCAGCTCGGCAACCAGCGCGGGGTCCTGCCGTATACGGTGCTGGTCTCGGCCGACGGCCAGCTGCTCAAGCAGCGCATCGGTCCCTTCGTGCATGGCGAGCTGGACGACTGGGCGCGCAGCCGCGAGTGAATCAAACGAGCGTTTAAAACTGGGCTAATTCGCAAAACTTCGGCGATCTGGACACGATCCGCCGCTTGCCGCAGACTGACCGCCGTTTTTCGCGAAGGCGGATCGGCATCGGAAATGGACAGGCTTCTTGTCCTCCACGGCCCCAACCTCAACCTGCTCGGCAGCCGCGAGCCGGAGATCTATGGCCGCGACACGCTGGCCGCGATCGACGCCGGGCTGCGCGCGCGCGTGGAGTCGGCGGGGCTGGCGTTCGAGAGCCTGCAGTCCAACGCCGAGCACGTGCTGGTGGACCGCGTGCAGGCCGCTGCCGGCGACGGCACCCGCTTCATCCTGATCAATCCGGCCGCCTTCACCCACACCTCGGTGGCGCTGCGCGACGCGCTGGCCGCGGTCGCGATCCCCTTCATCGAGGTCCACCTGTCCAACCCGCACGCCCGCGAACCCTTCCGCCGCCAGAGCTTCTTCAGCGACCTGGCCGTAGGCGTGGTCGCAGGCTTTGGCGCCGCCAGCTACAGGCTTGCCCTGGATGCGGCCCTGCCCCGCCTTGCGCCGGCAGGCTGAGTCCCGCCCGCACTTCCCGATTGCCACTGCCGGCGCCACTGCCGGCACCACCTGAGAGGCCCGCATGGACCTGAGAAAAATCAAGAAGCTGATCGACCTGCTCGAGGACTCCAACCTCGCCGAGATCGAGATCAAGGAAGGCGAGGAGTCCGTGCGCCTTGCACGTACGCCGCGCGGCTACGCGTCGCAGCCGCAGCCGCAGTTCGTGCAGGCCGGCCCGCAGCCGGACCCGGTGATGCCGATGCAATCACCGGTCCAGGCCGCCACCGGCGGTCGTCCGTCCGAACCCACCGGCCCTGCGCTCCCCGACGGCCACGTGGTGCGTTCGCCGATGGTCGGCACCTTCTATTCATCGCCCGCGCCGGACAAGCCGGCCTTCGTCACCGTGGGCCAGACCGTCGGCGCCGGCGACACGCTGGGCATCATCGAAGCCATGAAGATGTTCAACCCGATCGAGGCCGACGTTGCCGGCACGGTGCTGGCGATCGTGGGCGAGAGCGGACAGCCGGTCGAATTCGACCAGCCGCTGTTCGTGATCGGCTGAGGCCCGACGACATGCCCCTCGACAAGGTCGTCATCGCCAACCGCGGCGAGATCGCGCTGCGCATCCTGCGCGCCTGCCACGCGCTGGGCATCCGCACGGTCGCGGTGCATTCCACCGTCGACCGCAACTTGAAGCACGTCGGCATGGCCGACGAATCGGTGTGCATCGGCCCGGCGCCCTCGCCGCAGAGCTACCTCGACATGGCCAGCATCATCGCCGCCGCCGAGGTCACCGACGCCCAGGCGATCCACCCCGGCTACGGCTTCCTGGCCGAGAACGCCGACTTCGCCGAGCGCGTGGAGCAGTCGGGCTTCATCTTCATCGGCCCCAAGGCCGACACCATCCGCCTGATGGGCGACAAGGTGGAGGCGATCAAGGCCATGAAGGCCGCCGGCGTGCCCTGCGTGCCCGGCTCGGACGGCCCGCTGGGCGACGACGCCGCGGAGAACATCCGCCTGGCGCGCGGCATCGGCTACCCGGTGATCGTGAAGGCGGCCGGCGGCGGCGGCGGCCGCGGCATGCGCGTGGTGCATACCGAGGCCGCGCTGCCCGGCGCCGTGGCGACCACCAAGCAGGAGGCCAAGGCGGCCTTCGGCAACGACATGGTCTACATGGAGAAGTTCCTCGAGAACCCGCGCCACATCGAGATCCAGGTGCTGGCCGACGGCCAGGGCAAGGCCATCCACCTGGGCGAGCGCGACTGCTCGATGCAGCGCCGCCACCAGAAGGTCGTCGAGGAAGCACCCGCACCCGGCATCACCGACGCGATGCGCACCGAGATCGGCCAGGTCTGCGTGGACGCCTGCATCCGCATCGGCTACCGCGGCGCCGGCACCTTCGAATTCCTGTTCGAGGACGGCCGCTTCTATTTCATCGAAATGAATACCCGCATCCAGGTGGAGCACCCGGTCACCGAGATGGTCACCGGCATCGACCTGATCCGCGAGCAGCTGATGATCGCCGCCGGGCGGCCGCTGTCGATCCGCCAGGAGGACGTGGTGATCCGCGGCCACGCGATCGAGTGCCGGATCAACGCCGAGGACCCGGACAGCTTCATGCCCTCGCCCGGGCTGATCCAGCATTTCCACGCGCCCGGCGGGCCGGGCGTGCGCGTGGACAGCCACGTCTACGAGGGCTACCGGGTGCCGGCCAACTACGACTCGATGATCGGCAAGCTGATCGTGCACGGCGCCGACCGCGACCAGGCGATCTGCCGCATGCGCGTGGCGCTCAGCGAGATGGTGGTGGACGGCATCCGCACCAATATCCCGCTGCAGCAGCGGATCCTGGCCGACAGCGGCTTCGAGGAGGGCGGGCGCAACATCCACTACCTCGAAAAGCGCCTGACCGAGCGCAAGGACAACTCGCTCTCGATCCTCTGAGCGCCCGTCCTGCCGGACGGCGGCGGTTTCCGCCGGCCGGCACCATGTCGCACCGCACCTTGGTGGCTCCGGCCACCTCGCCTATGCTCGGTCGTTCACCGGGCACGGGGGCCGGTACCAACGACAAGGGAGAGAGGATCGATGCGCGTTCGCAAGAGCAGGGTCGCCACCGTCGTGCTGGGCGGCCTTCTGGCCACGGCCACCGCCGGGATCGTATTCGCACAGCCACGCACCGCTGCGCCCGCGCCCAAGGGCGCTACCACTGGAAACACCACGACCGAGAGGCCCTGGAGCGTCGGCGGGGGCGACATCGGCATCCGCTGGAACCATGACCTTGCCGGCGACCTCGGCATGCGCATCGTGCCCGCCTCCATCCATGGCCAGCCCACCTCGGACGGCTCCGAGCGCTTCGCGCTGCAGGACGCCCGGCAGATGCGCTTCATGGTCGACAACGGCTACGCCCGTGAAATGGCCGGCGGTGCCCTCCAGGCCCGCGGCGGCTACGTGGTGCAGCTGAAGGGCGGCAGCATCGACCTGGACGGCTTCCGCCTCGTGCCACGCGCGGTCAAGCGCGGCGCCGAGCCCGAGTTCGACCTGATCGACGCCAAGGGCGTGGCCTGGTTCCACGTCGACCATGTGATGCACGAACTGCTGGACGATCCGGCGTCGTTCACCATCGGCTCCTCCGACGTCCGCATCAGCGAACGCCTGGCCAAGCGCCTGGGCGCCCCGTATGCCGCCGGCATGGCGATCGCCGAACTGCAGCTCGACGTGCCGGTGCAGCTGCGCGGCAGCGGCGACCTGCAGCCGCAGGCCAACCACATCACCTGGGACGGCGATCCGGCGCCCGATGGCGGCACCTACCAGAACGACATCTTCATGCTCAGCACCTTCGCGCAGTACCTGCGCTGCCAGGGCTGCAGCGGAACCTCGGGCAGCGGCACCATGGCCATCGCGCCGTCGGCGACGCTGAAGAACAACGTCAACGAGGGCAACATCGCCGCCACCGTGCCCAACGACCCGCTGGGCACCAGCAGCGCGATGTGGACGGCCAGCATTCCCTGGCACCAGAAGTTCTCCGGCAATTCGGCCCCGTACAACAACGACCAGCATCCCTACCTGATCTGGAACATGTACCGGACCAACGCCGACGGCAGCTTCGAGCAGGTCGGCCGCTCGGGCGTGAAGCACGCCTACCTGACCACCAACGGCGGCTGCCTGGACAGCAACGACCATCACGGCCACGCACTCGGCCGCGGCTGCACCGACACCTACTCCGTCGGCAACAACGACTACACCCAGGGCATGACCTCGCGCGACGAGATCCTGCCCTCCTCCGGCCTCTGGGGGCGCTGCGGCTCGGTGTTCGATCCGGACTGCAACGGCGTCCAGAACACCGCGCCGGGCGACAACTACGCCCACCGCCTGCTGGTCAACGAGTCGCAGGTGTCGCCGGCCGCCAACCCGGGCGCCACCTGGATGTTCGAATCCTGGTACGTGGCCCGCAAGGACATCGACATCTACAACTCGATGTCCACCAAGGTGACCAACCCGTCGTGGACCGGCAGCATCTGGAACATCGGCACCAGCGCGGAGCGCCTGGGCTCGGCCATCGACCGCTGGTTCGGCACCACTGTTCCGATGAATCCGCGCAACCCGCACATGAACCCGAGCAAGGAGCGCAAGCTCATCACCGAGCTCGTGTCGGGCGATTCGCACGCCAAGCTGGCGGTCAAGGCCAAGCGCTTGGCGGGCGGCGTCTGGCAGTACCACTACGCGCTGATGAACTTCGACTTCGCGTTCGCGGAAACCGAAGGCAGCTCGCCCAACCTGCGCATCCACTCCACGCAGGGCTTCGACGCCTTTGCGCTGGCCACCGCATCGGCTGACGCCGTCACCGCCACCACGGTCCGCGATGGCGACCTCGACGCGGCGAACGACTGGGCCTTCGAGGCCGGCACCGACAGCATCGAATGGAGCGCGGGCTCCGGCGGCCGTTCGCTGGCCTGGGGCGAGCTGTACTCGTTCACCGTACTGTCCACCAGGTCCCCGGTGAACGGGACCGCCACGCTGCGCGCCGACGGCACCGGCCGCGGCACCGCATACGAGGTCGACACCCTGGTGCCGGGCCCCTGAGCCCTGTTGCCGGCCCGGGACACTCCCGAGCCGGCAAACCCGACGCGCCGGCCGGTACCATGGCGCTCCCCTGGCCCGGCCCCGCGCGATGCCCTTCCTTGAACTGACCCTGCACTGCCGCGAATCGGAACAGCCCCGTTACGAGCACGCCTTCGACGACGTTGGCGCACTGGCGGTGACCATGCTGGATGCGGACGCGGATACCGGCAACGAGCGCGCGATCCTGGAGCCCGGCGTCGGCGAGACGCCGCTGTGGGGGGCGATTTCGCTGAGCGCGCTGTTCCCGCACGACTCCGACCCCCTGCTGTTGCTTGCTGCGCTGGAAAGCTTCGACGCCGGCCTGGACTGGAGCCGGGTGTCGTTCCGCAACGTCGAGGACCAGGACTGGGAGCGCGCATGGATGGACCAGTACGTGCCGCTGCGCTTCGGCGAACGCACCTGGATCGTGCCCTGGAACCACGAACTGCCCGACGGCGCCGCGAGCGACGACGCTGCCATCGTGCGCCTGGACCCGGGCCTCGCCTTCGGCTCCGGGACCCACCCCACCACGGCGCTGTGCCTGCGCTGGCTGGACGGCCTGGCCGCCGACGGCCGGCTGGACGGCGTCGGCGTGCTCGACTTCGGCTGCGGCAGCGGCATCCTCGCCCTGGCCGCGCTCAAGCTCGGCGCCGCCCACGCCACCGGCATCGACAACGATCCGCAGGCGCTGCTCGCCACCGCCGACAACGCCGCGCGCAACGCCGTGGGCGAGCGCCTGTCGGTATACGCACCGGCGGAGGCACCCGATGGCACATGGCCGGTCGTGGTCGCCAACATCCTCGCTTCGGCGCTGGATGCGCTGGCGGACACCCTGGCCGCGCGCGTCGCACCCGGGGGCCGGCTGGCGCTGTCGGGCATCCTCGACGGCCAGCAGGAAGCACTGCTCGCGCGCTATGGCGAATGGTTCGACGGGCTCTCGGTCGCGATCGAAGGTGACTGGGTTCGCATTGACGGCATCCGGCGCCGCTGACGGCTGCCCGCCGCGCAGCGCGCGTGCTTGAATAGGGCACATGTTCGTCAACTGTCCCTCCTGCCGCGGCCTGGTCGCCACCGACCCGGCCAGCGACCTCCCTCCGGAACGCTGTCCGCGCTGCGCGGCACCGCTGCGCGATCTTCCCGGCGGCGCGGTCGCCCCGGTGGGCGATGCCCGCAGCGGCGTGGCGGCGGCGATTTCGGAAGCGTTCGACGGGCCGGCGACAAGCGCCGGGAACCCGGCGGACGACGGCGCTGCACAGCCCGCGATATCGCTCGCCACGCTGCTGCAGGTGCCGGTGACCACGCCCATGCCGAACCCGCCCGCCCTGGCGCATGACGGACCGCCTGAAGCAGCGCCGGACGGGTCTGCTGAAGGTACGGCGGTGCACATGCCGGGAGATGGATCCGGGGCAGCGAATGAAGAGGGGGGCGAGACACCGCTGGCGAGCACGGCGCCGGCGGAGGACCAGGAGCCAGCGGACACCGGTGGGCCAGGCCTGGAACCCGCGCCCGCACCGACACCGGAAGCTGAAGCTGAAGCCGAAGCCGAAACCGAAGCGGAAGCGGAAGCCGAAGCTGCCCCCGCGTCCGGCCCGCGGGAAACCGCCCCTGCGGCCGCCCCTGCGGCCGCGCCGCGGCGCGCCATCGGCCGCACCGCCCCGAGCTTCGCGCGCACCCGGCGCACCGCCATCCCGGAGGCACGCCCGGGCCGCGCCTGGGCGCTGCCCGCCGCCATCGTCGCCCTGGCGCTGCTGCTGTTGCTGCAGTGGCTGCTCGCCGACCGCGCGCGCCTGGCCGCCGACCCGGCCTGGCGGCCCGTGGTCGCGCGCGCCTGCGGGCTGCTGCGCTGCAGCCTGCCACCGTGGCGCGAGCCCACCGCGTTCGTCCTGCTTGAGCGCGACGTGCGTCCGCATCCACAGGCCGCCAATGCGCTGCGCATCGCCGCCAGCTTCCGCAACGACGCCGCCTGGCCGCAGCCCTGGCCCGGGATCGTGCTGACGCTGTCGGACATCGACGGCCGCCCGCTCGGCACGCGCGCATTCACCGCCGCGGAGTACCTCGGCGGCGAGCCGCCCACGGAGCTGCTCGGCAGCGGCCAGGGCGCAATGATCCGCATGGACGTGCTCGAGCCGGGCCCGGGTGCGGTGGGCTTCGCATTCGATTTCCACGATGGCGCCGGGCCGATGGCAGCCGCGCCCGGCGCGCGTTAAACTCGTTTCCGATCGCGCGCTTGCGCGACATGGTCCAGGGGTCCGATTGAACGCCGCCGACAGCAACGAGCCGCAGGCACGCGGCACGCAACGGGCGCCGCTGCGCGAGCACGTGGCGAACTCCGTGCGCCGCTACATCCGCGACCTCGACGGCTGCGATGCGGAAAACCTGTACGACATCGCCCTGCGCGAGCTCGAGATCCCGCTGTTCGTCGAAGTGCTCAACCACTGCGAGGGCAACCAGAGCCGCGCCGCGGCCATGCTCGGCATCCACCGTGCGACCCTGCGCCGCAAGCTGCGCGACTACGGGATTCTCTGATCCGCGCGGCGCCGGGACCAGTCGCGCCCGCGCCGTATAATCACGGGGTCCCCGCTGCCCCCACGTGCAATGACCGTCGATCGCCTGCCCCTGCGCCGGGCCCTGCTGTCGGTATCCGACAAGACCGGCCTGGTTGAACTCGCCCACACGCTCGCCGCGCGCGGCGTCGAGCTGCTCTCCACCGGCGGCACCGCCCGCACCCTGCGCGAGGCCGGCCTGGCGGTGCGCGACGTCGCGGACGCCACCGGCTTTCCGGAAATGATGGATGGCCGGGTCAAGACCCTGCATCCGGTGGTGCACGGCGGCCTGCTGGGGCGCGCGGGCGTTGACGAAGCGGTGATGGCCGAACACGGCATCGGCGCCATCGACCTGCTGGTGCTGAACCTGTATCCCTTCGAATCGGTCACCGCGAACGCCGACTGCACGCTGGCCGACGCCGTCGAGAACATCGACATCGGCGGCCCGGCGATGCTGCGCTCGGCGGCGAAGAACTTCGCGCGCGTGGCGGTCGCCACCGACCCGGCGCAGTACGCAGGCATCGCCGAAGAGCTTGACGCCAACGACGGCGCACTGTCGGCCGCGACCCGTTTCGCGCTGTCGGTGGCGGCGTTCAACCGCGTCGCGCAGTACGACGCGGCGATCGGCAACTACCTGTCGGCGATCGCAGAGGCCGCCGAGGGCGTGCCGGTGCGCAGCGAATTCCCCGCGCAGATGAACGCCAGCGTGGTGAAGGTGATGGACCTGCGCTACGGCGAGAACCCGCACCAGTCGGGCGCCTTCTATCGCGACCTGCATCCGGTGCCGGGGACGCTTGCGACATTCACCCAGCTGCAGGGCAAGGAGCTGAGCTACAACAACCTCGCCGATGCCGATTCGGCCTGGGAGTGCGTACGCCAGTTCGACGCGCCCGCCTGCGTGATCGTCAAGCACGCCAATCCCTGCGGCGTCGCTACCGCCGCCGGCTGTGGAGAGGCCTACGAGCGCGCATATGCCACCGACCCGACCTCGGCCTTCGGCGGCATCCTCGCCTTCAACACCACCCTCGACGCGGCCACGGCGAAGGCGATCCTGGACCGCCAGTTCGTGGAGGTGCTGATCGCGCCGGACTACGAAGCCGCAGCGCTGGACTACTGCGCGAAGAAGGCCAACGTGCGCGTGCTGCGCATCCCGCACGGCGAGGGCCGCAACGCATTCGACAGCAAGCGCATCGGCTCCGGCCTGCTGCTGCAGTCGGCCGACACCCGCGGCATGAGCGCCGATGAATTGAAAGTCGCCACGCGGCGCGCGCCCACCGAAGCCGAGCTGCGCGACCTGCTGTTCGCCTGGCGCGTGGCCAAGTACGTGAAGTCCAACGCCATCGTGTACGCCAGGGACAGCGCCACCGTGGGCGTCGGCGCCGGGCAGATGAGCCGCGTGTACTCCGCGCGCATCGCCGGCATCAAGGCCGCCGACGCAGGGCTTGAGGTGCCGGGTTCGGTGATGGCGTCCGACGCCTTCTTCCCGTTTCGCGACGGGCTTGATGCCGCGGCCGCGGCGGGCATCCGCGCGGTGATCCAGCCGGGTGGTTCGATGCGCGACGCCGAAGTGATCGCAGCGGCCGACGAGCACGACATCGCGATGGTGTTCACCGGCGTCAGGCACTTCAGGCATTGACCATGAAAGTCCTCGTCATCGGTTCCGGCGGCCGCGAACACGCGCTGGCGTGGAAGCTGGCGCAGTCGCCGCGAGTGGCCGAAGTGCTGGTCGCGCCCGGCAACGCCGGCACCGCGACGGAAGCGCGCTGCCGCAACGTCGACATCAAGGCCAGCGACATCGAAGCGCTGCTGGCGCTGGCCCGCGACGAGGGCGTGGCCTTCACCGTGGTCGGCCCCGAAGTGCCGCTGGTGGCCGGCATCGCCGATCGTTTCCAGGCCGCCGGCCTGCGCATCTTCGGGCCCGGCGCGGCGGCCGCGCAGCTCGAGGGCAGCAAGGCCTTCGCCAAGGATTTCCTTGCCCGCCACGGCATCCCGACCGCGCACTACGCGGTGTTCACCGCACTCGAACCCGCGCTGGCGCACCTGCGCGACACCGGCGCGCCGATCGTGGTCAAGGCCGACGGCCTGGCCGCGGGCAAGGGCGTGATCGTGGCGATGACACTGGATGAAGCCGAGGCCGCGGTGCGCGACATGCTCGGCGGCAATGCCTTCGGCGAAGCCGGCGCGCGCGTGGTGATCGAAGAATTCCTCGATGGCGAAGAAGCCAGCTTCATCGCCATGGTCGACGGCGGCTTTGCACTGCCGATGGCCACCAGCCAGGACCACAAGCGCGTGGGCGACGGCGATACCGGCCCCAACACCGGCGGCATGGGCGCGTATTCGCCGGCACCGGTGGTCACGCCCGAGGTCCACGCACGGATCATGCGCGAGGTGATCGGGCCGACCGTGGCCGGCATGGCCGCCGACGGCGTGCCCTTCACCGGATTCCTCTATGCCGGGCTGATGATCGACACCGACGGCGCGCCGAAGGTCATCGAGTTCAACGTGCGCTTCGGCGACCCGGAAACGCAGCCGATCATGATGCGCCTGCGCTCGGACTTCGCCACGCTGGTCGAGGCCGGCATCGACGGCGCGCTTGAAGGCGTCGAAGTCGACTGGGATCCGCGCCCCGCGCTGGGCATCGTGATGGCGGCCGAAGGCTATCCGGCCGCGCCACGCACCGGCGATCCGATCAAGGCCCGGGACGTGCAGGACATGCCTGACACCAAGGTGTTCCACGCCGGCAGCCGCATCCAAGGCGAACACGCGGTGACCGCGGGTGGCCGCGTACTCTGCGTCTGCGCGCTGGGCGACAGCGTGGCCGATGCGCAGCAGCGCGCCCATGCCGCCGTCGCCGGAATTTCCTGGCCCGGCGAGTTCCACCGCAACGACATCGGCTGGCGCGCAATCGCGCGCGAGCGCGGACCTATCCCCCAGGCCTGACCGGCCGCGACAGGAGCCCCCCATGACCATGCCCCGCCTCTCGATCCTCGAACTCGGCCGCGTGCGCGAGGGTGGCGACATCCGCACCGCGCTCGACGAAGCCCGCGAGCTCGCCCGCCAGGCCGAAGGCTGGGGCTACGAGCGCTTCTGGATCGCCGAGCACCACAACATGCCGGCGGTGAGCACGGCGGCGACTTCGCTGGTGATCGCCCACGTTGCCGGCGGCAGCACGAAGATCCGCGTCGGCGCCGGCGGCATCATGCTGCCCAACCACGCGCCGTACGTGATCGCCGAGCAGTTCGGGACGCTGGCCACGCTGTTTCCCGGCCGCATCGACCTTGGCCTGGGGCGCGCGCCGGGCACCGACCAGGTCACCGTGCGCGCGCTGCGCCGCGACCCCGCCAGCAGCGATCGTTTCCCGCAGGACGTGCAGGAGCTGCAGGCCTGGCTGTCGCCGACGCGCCCCGGCCAGCGCGTGGAGGCCGTTCCCGGTTCGGGGACCGAAGTGCCGCTGTGGATCCTCGGTTCCAGCCTGTTCGGTGCCCAGCTCGCGGCCGAGCTCGGACTGCCCTTCGGCTTCGCCTCGCACTTCGCGCCGCAGATGCTCGACCAGGCGCTGTCGATCTACCGCAGCCGCTTCCAGCCTTCCGCGCAGCTCGACAAGCCGTATGCGCTGGTGGGCGTGAACGTGATCGCCGCGCCGACCGACGAGGAAGCGAAGTTCCTCGCCACCTCGCAGCAGATGTCGTTCGCCGGCATCTTCCGCGGCGCCCGCGACCTCACCAAGCCGCCGATCGACGACATCGAACAGTACTGGACGCCGCAGGAAAAGGCCCAGGCCTCGCACATGCTCGCGCACAGCATCTACGGCGGCCCCGACACCGTGCGCGAAGGGCTCAAGGCGCTGATGGAGCGCACCCGGGCCGACGAGCTGATGGTGGTCTCCGACGTGTTCGACTTCAACCACCGCCTTCGCTCGTTCCAGGCGGTCTCCGAAATCGCCTCGACCCTGTAACCCCCCACGAAACTCCTGTAGGAGCAGCTATAGCTGCGATCGTGAAGCATCGGTCGCAGCTATAGCTGCTCCTACCAAGCCGGTGTTGGCGATGGCCGGCTTGGCGGGCTTGCGCTAGGCTCGCCGCACACCATCCGGGGTCCGCATGGCCTACTCCCAGTTCGAGCTGCTGCGCCAGCGGCGCTTCCTGCCCTACTTCGCCGTGCAGGCGCTGGGCGCGTTCAACGACAACGTCTACCGGCAGGCCATCATCGGCCTGCTGTTCTACATGGGCGTGGACAGCGAACAGCGCACGCTCTACACCAACCTCGCACCGGCGCTGTTCATCGCACCCTACTTCCTGTTCTCGGCCATCGCGGGGCAGTTCGCCGAGAAGCTGGAGAAGCAGCGCCTGATCGTGATCACCACGGCGATGGAGATCGGGATCATGACGCTCGCCGGCGTCGGCTTCCTGCTCGGCAACATGCCGCTGCTGCTGGTGGCCCTGTTCGCGACCGGCATGCAGTCGACGCTGTTCGGCCCGGTGAAGTACTCGATCCTGCCGGCGGTGCTCAAGCCCGAGGAGCTCACCGGCGGCAACGGCCTGGTGGAGATGGGCACGTCGCTGTCGATCCTCGCCGGCATGATCTACGGCGGGCTGATCTTCCAGGTCGCGGGCACCTGGGGCGCGGAAGCGGCCGCGGCCTCGGTGGTCGCGCTGGCGGTCACCGGCAACCTGGTCGCGCGGCTGATCCCGCGGGTGGATGCCGGTGCGCCGGAGCTCAAGGTCAACTGGAACCCGGTGCCGGAATCGATCCGCATCTGGAAGCTCACCCGGCGCACGCCGGCGGTGCGCAACGCCATCCTCGGCGTGTCCTGGTTCTGGTTCGTGGGCACGGTGCTCACCGCGCAGCTGCCCAACTATGCCGAGCTGCACCTGGGCGCGGCGGAGCGTTCGACCAGCCTGTACATCTTCGGGCTGGCGCTGTTCTCGGTGGGCGTGGGCGTGGGCTCGCTGCTGTGCGAAAAGCTGTCCGCGCGCACGGTCGAGATCGGCCTGGTGCCGCTGGGCGCGCTGGGCATCAGCGCCTTCATGCTGGACCTCTACTTCGCGCGCAGCGGGCTGGCGCCGCAGGCCGGGCTCGACATCGCCGGCTTCCTTGCCGGCGACCACGGATGGCGCATCGCGATCGACCTCACCGGCATCGGCTTCTCCTGCGGGCTGTTCATCGTGCCGCTGTTCGCGCTGATCCAGAGCCGTACGCCAAAGCACGAGATGGCACGCGTGTTCGCCGGGCTCAACATCCAGAACTCCGCCTTCATCGTCACCGCGGCGGTCACGGGGCTGGTGCTGCAGCAGGTGCTGGGCTGGAGCATCCCGCAGGTGTTCCTGGCGGTGTCGATCGCCAACCTGCTGGTGGCCACCTGGATCTTCACCATCGTGCCCGAGTTCGCGATGCGCTTCGTCAGCTGGCTGCTGGTGCGCACGCTGTACCGGCTGGAGCTGCACGGCATCGAGCGTCACGTGCCCGACGAGGGCGCGGCGCTGCTGGTCAGCAACCACGTCAGCTACATGGACGCGCTGATCCTGGCGGCGAGCATCCCGCGGCCGGTGCGCTTTGTCATGTACTACCGGATCTTCCAGATCCCGGTGATGCGATGGATCTTCAAGGCCGCCGGCGCGATCCCAATCGCGAGCCCGAAGGAGGACGCGGCGATGATGCAGCGCGCGTTCGACAGCATCGACGCGGCGCTGGCCGAGGGCGAACTGGTGCTGATCTTCCCTGAGGGCCGGCTGACGGCGGACGGCGATATCGCTCCGTTCAAATCGGGGGTCGAACGCATCCTTGAACGCCGCCCGGTGCCGGTGGTGCCGATGGCGCTGCGCGGGATGTGGAGCAGCATGTGGAGCCGGCGCAGCGCGTCGGCCGCAAGCGGACGCCTGGGCCTGATGCGCGTGCCGCGCCGCTTCCGCGCGCACGTCGCGGTGATGGCGGACGCGCCGATTCCCGGCGCCGTCGCCGACGCCCCGATGCTGGAGGCAAGGGTGCGTTCCCTGCGGGGCGACAACCCCTGATCTCCGATGCGGCGATCGTGTGTGGGAGCGGCTATAGCCGCTCCCACGAAAGCCGGGTCAGTTGACCCAGCCGGCTACGACGAACAGGGCCAGCAGGGCAAGCCAGGCGAGGAGGACGCGCCAGACCAGTGACATGGCGTCGCGCATCGCCTGGTCCAGCGGGGCCTCGAGCGCCGTGGCCATGGGCACCGCCAGCGGCGGCACGCCGGCGTCGCCGGGTTCGACCCCGGCCTCCACCGACCCGACCTCCCGGACCGCGTCGTCGAGCTCACGACGCACGCTCGCGCGCCCGGCCGCGGCCAGCACGTCGACTCCCTCCGCCAGGCCGGTGCCGCCGGCGGCCTTCCAGGCCGACACCACCACGTCGAAGTTGCCCACCAGCGCCAGCGACAGCGCCATCAGCTGCGCCACCGGCCAGTCCAGCAGCACCAGCAGCCTGCGTGCGCCCTCCACCGTGCCGGCGGGCAGGTACAGCGCCGGCTCGTCCTCCGCGGCAATCGCGACCAGCCGGTACAGCAGCGCGCCCACCGCGCCCAGCAGCACGAACCAGAACAGCACGCCGAACCAGCGCCTCAGCGCCGCGATGAAGACGCGGCCGACCTCGTCACCGGCGTCGGCGGCTCCGGCCGCGGCCGGCGGCCGCAGGCGTGCAAGCGCTTCGCGGCGCTCGGCGGAATCGTCCGCATCGACCACCGCGGCCACGTCGACATCGAGATCCCGCGGCCCCCAGGCGTAGAACACCACGGCCACGCCGAACACCAGCGACGGCAGCCCGAAGGCCACGCCGTGCAGCAGCCACTGCAGGAAACCGACCGCCAGCACCACCGGGACCAGCGCCAGCAGCAGGCCCCAGCGCCCGCGCCAGAACGCGTCCTCGCGGAAGCGACCGTCGAGCCAGCGCAGCAGGGCGCGATACCAGCCGTCATCGCGGACGGCGGCGGCAAACCAGGGCGCCAGGTGCCCGAGCACCAGGGCAACCACTACCGCGAACAGGGTCGGAAACATGGCCTGATTCTAGCGCCAGCGGGCGGCGGCGACCGCCCTCACCCGCGGCCGTGCCAGCGTTCGATCAGCCAGCGCGAGATCGAAATGGTCGGTGACAGCAGCAGCCCGTCGGGGCCGGACTCGCCGCGCAGCGCGGCGCCGACGTCGTCACGGCTGAACCAGCGCGCATCCTCGAGCTCGTCGCTCAGGCACTGCGGCACGTCCGCTGCGGCCTCAGCCTCGAAGCCCAGCATCAGCGACGACGGGAACGGCCACGGCTGCGAGGCCAGGTAGCGGCAGCCGAGCACGCGCACCGCCGATTCCTCGAACACCTCGCGCACGACCGTTTGCTCCAGCGACTCGCCCGGTTCGACGAAGCCGGCCAGCACCGAATAGCGCCGCGGCGCCCAGCCCGGGCCGCGCCCGAGCAGCAGGCGCTCGCCGTCGCTCACCGAGACGATCACCGCCGGATCGGTGCGCGGATAGTGTTCGAGCCCGCAGCCGCCGCAGTAGCCAAGCCAGCCCGCGCGCCGGTACTCGAGTGCCCCGCCGCATGCCCCGCAATACCGGTGCCGCGCGCGCCAGTGCAGCACGGCGCGCGCCTGGGCGAAGGCGGTGGCCTCGAAATCCGGCCACTGCGCGGCCGCGCTGCGCAGGTCGACGCAGGACGGCGGCGCCGGGTCCACGGCTCCGCGCGCAGCGGGACCGCGGGCGTCTTCAGCGCGCACCGCGAACCAGCCCTCATCGCCGCGCAGTCCCAGGAACAGGGCCGCGCCGGGCCCGTCGGCAAGATCCACCGCCGGCGGCGCAAGCAGCGAGCCATCGGCCGCCGCCCACGCCCGGCCCTCGGCATCGAGCACGAGCGCACGCCCGGCCGCCCACAGCCGGGCCAGGGCGGCGCTGTCGTCACGGATGTTCTCGGCGCGATCCAGCGGCGCCTCGACGAAGGCGAACGGCGCCGCGCGCCGCGGGCTCATGCGGTGAAGCTGCTGCCGCAGCCGCAGGTCGACTTCGCGTTCGGGTTGCGGATGGTGAACTGCGCGCCATGCAGGCTCTCGACATAATCGACCGCCGCGCCCATCAGGTACTGCAGGCTCAGCGGGTCGACCAGCAGGGTCACGCCGTCGGTCGCCACCGCGAGGTCGTCATCGCCCTGCTCTTCGTCGAACTCGAAGCCGTACTGGAAGCCCGAGCAGCCGCCGCCCTGGATGTAGACGCGCAGCTTGAGGGCGTCGTTGCCCTCTTCGGCGATCAGCTCGCGGACCTTGGCCGCGGCCGAGGGGGTGAACTCCAGCGGGCGGTCAAGCGACTGGTAGCCGGGGGCGGAAAGATCGATGGTGGTGCTCATGCCATCAAGCATGGGGGGTGGGGCCGCGGGCTTCAAGCGTCCGGCGCGGAACGGGGCGTCGCCGCAGTGGCCTCGGCCCAGGTGAAGGACTCCTCCACCGCCTGGCCGCGCGGTGGTGCCAGGCGCACGATCACGCGGAGCGGCTTGAATCCTTCCGGAACCATCAGGTCGCCGTCGACCTGCTGGAAGTACTTGAACGAATACTCCACGCCCGGCGCATCGTCGGCCTGGCGCAGGGCGGTCCAGTCCAGGCGCTCCAGGCTGTCGTTGCGCGAGCCTTCCACTTCGATGGTCAGGTGCCCGCTGCTCACCGCCGCCCGGTTCAGGGTCTGGGTGAGGGTGGCGGTGAAGTGCCAAGCACCTTCGCCCTGCGACTGCAGGCGCAGGCCGTGCACGGTCAGGCCGCGGCGCTGGCTGGTGCTGCCGACCAGGCGCTCGTAGAAGGCCACGTCCGCGCGCAGGGCGGAGATCTCCTCGTCGCGTTCGGCCAGCGCGACCTGCAGGTCGCCGTTGGCCTCGCGGCTGACCTGGTCGGAGCGCGCGAGCGTCGCGACTTCCTGGCGCAGGCCGTCGATTTCAGCGCGCAGCGCGGCATCGTCGCTGCGGCCGGTGCCGTTGAACACCGTCCAGGCGCCCCAGGCGCCGAGCAGCAGGCAGGCCGCGAGCACGGCCATCAGGACGAGGTGCGCGCGCGGATGCGGATGTTCGGGCGGTGGCGTGTCCGGCATTCCCGCATGGTAACGCGCGCGCCTGAGCGTCGGGCGAACGGGGTGGTGCATATACTTCGCGCCACCGCAGTCGATCGCAGCCCGATGGAGCACGGCCATGTCCGAAGCCCAACTGTTCGCCGCCGGCGTCCTGCTTGCCTGGCTGGCCGGCATCCGCGTCTACCTCACGGTGTTCGGCGTTGGCGTGGCCGGCGCCCTGGGCTGGCTGGAGTTGCCGTCCGCACTCGAAGTCACGGCATCGCCATGGGTGCTGGGCATCTCCGGCGTGCTGGCGCTGGTCGAGTTCTTCGCCGACAAGATCCCGGGCGTCGACTCCGGCTGGGACCTGCTGCAGACGCTTGCGCGGGTGCCGGCCGGCGCCTTCCTGGCCGCGGCCGCGCTCTCGCCGGACGGCGACCTGTCGGCCGGCATGCTCGCCACCGGGGCTGGCGTCGCCCTCGGCAGCCATGCACTGAAAGCGGGCAGCCGGGTGCTCATCAATGCGTCCCCGGAACCGCTCAGCAACTGGGGGGCCTCGGCCACCGAAGACGTCGCCGCGATCGGCCTGCTGGCCCTGGCCCTGGCCAACCCGCTGCTGGCCCTGGGGATCGCGCTGGCACTGAGCCTGCTGCTCGCCCTGGGCCTGTGGTGGCTCTGGCGGCGAGTGTTCCGGCGCCGGCCGGCGACCGCGCCGGGCTGAGCGCGACCGGCATCGCAGGACCACGGCGCCGGTTCGTTGTAGGCTTGGCGATTCGGGGGAGCGCAAGGTGCGCCACGCCTCCGCCCTGCTTACGGAGGTCTCCCGCAGTGAGCGCAGCAACCGGCACCCGGACCGCGGCCGACACGGACCAGGCAGCGCCCTTGCCCGGTGCGACCGTCCGCGCCGAGTTCCCGCCCGCCGGCTACTGGCGCCGCTGGTGCGAGGACGCCGCGCCGCCGGTCACCGTTCGCGTCGATGCGCCCGCGGCCGAACCACCGCCCCCCGCGGTCACGCCACCGGTCGCCGCCGACGGCAGCACCGAGGCGCCCTACCGCGTGCTGGTGGTCGAGGACGACCTCAGCCAGGCGCTGTTCGCCGAAAGCGTGCTCAGCGGCGCCGGCATGCAGGCGGCGGTGGTGTCGGTGGCCACCGAAGTCATGGCCTCGCTCGGGACCTTCCGTCCCGACCTGGTGCTGATGGACCTGCACATGCCGGGCATGGACGGCGTCGAGCTCACCAACCTCATCCGCGAGGATCCGGCCTACGGCCACGTGCCGATCGTCTTCCTGACCGGCGACCTCGACCCGGAGCGCCAGCTCGAAGTGCTCGAGGTCGGCGCCGACGACTTCCTCACCAAGCCGGTGCGGCCACGGCACCTGATCGCCGCCGTGCAGAGCCGCGTGCGCCGTGCGCGCATGCTGCAGCGCGAGCGCAGCGGCGGCGGCCGCCACCCGGTCACCGGCCTGTTCACCCGTTCGCACATGCTGCAGCGCCTGAACTCGATGATTCCCGGCGACGGCAAGGGTGCGCTGTTCATGGTCGAGATCGCCGGCATCGGCGTCCTGCGCGACCGTTATGGCTACAGCGGGCTCGAACAGCTGCTCACCGACGCCGCCGCCCGGATCGGCGAAGCCGCCTCGGGCCACGCCGTGTCGCGCCTGAGCGACAGCATCTACCTGATCCACGCCGCCAGCCTCGAACCCGGGCAGCTGCCCGAAAGCGCCCGCGCGCTGCGGGATGCGCTCGGCCGCGAAGGCTTCAGCGCGAACGACGAGCCGGTGCGCCTGCGCGCCTTCGTCGGCTACACCACCCTGGCCCACGCCTATGGCGATGCCAGCAGCGCGCTGGCCGCCGCCGAGCGCGCGCTGCGCGAGGCCCGCGCCCAGCCCACCGCCGTCGCCGGCTACCAGCCCCCGCGCCAGCGCGACCACGACCAGGCGATGGCCGAATCAGTGCGCCAGGCGCTGGCCGACAACCGCTTCGAACTGGCGTTCCAGCCGGTGGTGGCGGTGGCCGGTGGCGAAGACGCGCAGTTCCAGACCCTGCTGCGGATGCGCAGCACCGACGGCACGCTGCTGGCCGCGGCCGACTTCCTGCCCGCCGCCGACGCCGCCGACCTGATGCACGACATCGATGCGCGCGTGCTCGAACTGGCGGTGACCGTGCTGCACCAGCGCACCGCCGAAGGCCGGCCGGTGCGCCTGTTCGTTTCGCAGTCGGCGCGCAGCCTGGCCCGCGACGGCCACGCAGACCACGTGCTGGGGATGCTGGCCGCCTACGGCATCGAGGGTGCGCGGATGGTGATCGACGTGCGCCAGGACGAAGCCCTGATCCACGCCCTGGCGCTGCGCGAATTCTGCGACGCCATGGTGCCCGCCGGGGTGCAGCTGTGCCTCGGCCAGTACCAGTCCGGCCGCGAATCCGACGCCCTGCTCGCGCAGCTGCCGCTGGGCTACGTGCGGCTGGGTTCGCGCTACGCGCAGAAGCTCGACGATCCGGCGGTGCGCGATGAAATGCGCCAGGCCATCGAGCGCGCGCACCGCCTGGGCCTGTGCGTCATCGGCCAGCAGGTGGAGGATCCGCAGGCCGCGGCCACGCTCTGGATGAGCGGGGTCGACTTCATCCAGGGCAACCTGGTGCAGCAGGCCGCGGGAGAAATGGACTTCGACTTCCACCACTCGGTGCTCTGAGATGCTGACACGCGGACGACCCTCGGCAATCATGTTCCGCTGGCTCGCGCTGGGCGCGGCTGCGGGCGCGGCACTCTCCCTGGTGCTCGAAGCCCTCGGCTTCATAGGGCCCTGGCAGCACGCGACCCTGGTGCTGGTGTTGCTGGTGCTGTTCGCGGTCATCGCCATCCACGTCAGCGTGCGCCGCCGCGACCAGGAAATGGACGAAGCCGACGAGCGCGCGCGCCGCGACGAAGCGGTGATGGAGCAGCTGCAGGCGCAGATCGAGCAGCACACCCAGCTCGAAACCCAGATGCGCCAGGCCAAGCAGGCGGCGGAGTCGGCGGTGATGGCCAAGGGCGAGTTCCTGGCCACCATGAGCCACGAGATCCGCACCCCGCTCAATGGCATCGTGCCGATGCTGGACCTGCTGATGCACGCCCGCCTGGCGCCCGACCACGCCGAGCTGGTGCGCACCGCGTACACCTCGTCGCAGCAGATGCTGCGCATCGTCGACGACATCCTCGACTACTCCAAGCTCGAGGCCGACAAGCTCGAACTCGAAAGCACCGGCTTCAACCTGCGCGAACTGCTTGAAGGCGTGATGCAGCTGATGGATCGCCCGGCCCAGGGCAAGGGCCTGCGCATGAGCCTGAACATCGACCCGGCCGTGCGCCTGGCCGTGCGCGGCGACCCGGTGCGCCTGCGCCAGGTGCTGGGCAACCTGGTGTCGAACGCAGTGAAGTTCACCGAACGCGGCTCGGTGTCGATGACGGTGCGCCGCAACGGCGAGACCGCCGCCCAGCACCAGCTGCGTTTCGAAGTGCGCGACACCGGCATCGGGATCCCGGCCAGCTCGCAATCGCGCCTGTTCCAGGCCTTCAGCCAGGCCGACGCCTCCACCACCCGCCTGTACGGCGGCACCGGCCTGGGCCTGGCGATCTCCAAGCGCATCGTCGACCTGATGGGCGGCCGCATCGGCGTGGAGTCCGAAGCCGGCCATGGCGCTACCTTCTGGTTCGAGATCCCGCTGCTCAAGGCCGCCGGCGACATGCCCAACAACCTTGACGACCACACCGCGCGCGGCCGCCTGCTGCTGCTCAGCGCCGACCCGCGCCTGCGCCTGCGGCTGTCGATGCTGCTGCCCAACTGGGGCCTGCGCGTGAGCGCGGTCGAGAACACCCAGGAAGCCCTCGACCGCCTGCGCGCGGCCTCCAACCAGGGCGCGCCCTGGGCCTACTCCCTCGTGCTGGCGGATCTTGCCGGCATGCGCAGCACCGCGGTGGCCCTGCACCGCAACCTTGGCCGCCAGGCCGTCTACGGCGACCTCAAGCTGGTCTGCCTGTACGGGGACGACCCGGTCCCCGAAGAACTGCAACGCAGCGTCACCCTCCTCAGCCGGCAGTCCCCCGACGCCGACCTCCGTGCCGCCCTGCTGGGCGGGAACGCCACACAGGCACCGGACTCCGTCAGGGAACCAACCTCCATGGCAAACGCCATCGCATCCTCATTGCCCTCGGCCCCGATCCGCGCCGCGCGCGTGCTGCTGGTCGAAGACAACCCCGTGAACCTGATGGTCGGGCAGCGCCTGCTGTCGGTGCTCGGCATCACCTGCGACACCGCCAGCAACGGCGAAGCCGCTCTGCTGCGCATGGAAGCCTCGCGCTACGACGTCGTGCTGATGGACTGCCAGATGCCGGTGATGGACGGCTACACCGCCACCCGTCGCTGGCGCGAGATGGAGCAGGACGCCGCCGACGGCCGCCACGTGCCGATCATCGCCATGACCGCCAACGCCATGGCCGGCGATCGCCAGAAGTGCCTGGACGCCGGCATGGACGACTACCTCGCCAAGCCGGTGACCCGCAGCGAGCTGGAGCGCACGCTGGCGCGCTGGTGGAACGCCGAAGCGGCCGCGGCCGCCGCCCAGCGCGAAGCCTACGAGGTTGATCCGGAGACTGGCGAGATGATCGGCTACGACGATCACATTGCCGGCGCCGGAAGCGGGGACGCCGAAATACAGGTGGAGTTCGTCGACGGGATTCCGCCGGTGGCCGGGCCGGATGACGAGGCCGATGACATGCCGACGACGACGCTCGATGCCGGCACGGAGTGGGGGGGGCGACCGGCTCTCGCGGGTGCGGGTGCGGGTGCGCAGGCTCCCGCGGACGCAGCGCCTGCACCGGCATTCGCGGCACCGGCATTCACGGCACCGCCACCCACGCTGCCACCCACGCCGCCACCCGTGCTGCCACCCGTGCTCGACCACGAGATCCTTGAAGAGCTGCGCGTCATGCTTGGCGGCGACCTCGATCACCTGATCGACGTCTTCCTGGCGGACACGCCGCGCCTGGTAGGCACCATGGAACAGGCCGCCACCGGCCCCGACTACGACGCCCTGCGCGACGCCGCGCATTCGCTGAAGTCATCCAGCGCCAACCTGGGTGCGATGTCACTGTCGGCCGCGGCCAAGCGCGTCGAGCTGGGCGCCCGCGAGCGCCTGCTCGAGCGCCCCGCCGTGGCGGTGGCGCTGGTGGCCAACGAGTTCAACCGGGCACGCGCGGCGCTGAAGGCCGCAAGCGCGGCACAGGCCTGAGCCAATCGCGGCTATAGCCGCTCCCACAAGACCGGCCGGTGGCCCGACCGCAACCGACGGATCAGCTGCCCATCTTCCCTGTAGGAGCAGCCATAGCTGCGATCAGCCGCACACCTTCCCTGTAGGAGCAGCTACAGCTGCGATCAGCCGCCCATCCTCCCTGTAGGAGCAGCTATAGCTGCGATCAGCTACCCATCTTCCCTGTAGGGGCAGCCATAGCTGCGATCAGCTGCCCCCTTCCCTGTGGGAGCCATGGCTGCGATCAGCCGCCCGTCTCCCCTGTGGGAGCAGCTACAGCTGCGATCAGCCGCCCATCTTCGACTGCAGGTAGTTCTGCTCGCCCACGCGGTTGATCAGGTCGAGCTGGGTCTCGATCCAGTCGACGTGCTCTTCCTCGGAATCAAGGATGTCCTTGAACAGGCGGCCGCTGGTGTAATCCTTGATGCTGTCGCAGTACTCGATGGCCTCGCGCAGCACGGGCAGTCCGTCGAGCTCCAGCGCCAGGTCGCACTCAAGGATCTCGCGCGGCGACTCGCCCACCCGCAGCTTGCCCAGCGCCTGGAAGTTCGGCAGCCCCTCGAGGAACAGGATGCGGTCGGCCAGCTGGTCGGCGTGCTTCATCTCGTCGATCGATTCCTCGTACTCGTGCTTGGCGAGTTCTTCGAGGCCCCAGTTCTTCAGCATCTTGGCGTGCAGGAAGTACTGGTTGATCGCGGTAAGTTCGTTGTAGAGCGCCTTGTTGAGGAACTCGATGACCTTGGGGTCGCCCTTCATGGCATGTCTCCGGCTGGCGTGGGGAATGATCCTGACGACTCTAGCGCCAACCATCCCCATCTGCCGGAACGCGAATCGTGATCAATCCCACCTTCATCCGGGCGGGGCGGATGCAGGTGCCTCAGGCCGCGTTGGCCAGCGGCAGGACCTGGAGGACCCTGCGCGAAGCGGCCTCGTCTTCCAGCAGCGCCACCGCGGTATCCACGCAGCTGCCGCAGCAGGCGCCGGCGCCGGTGCGCATGGTGAGCTCGGTCATGCTGCCGCAGCCAGCAGCGGCGGCCTCGCGGATCTGGTGGTCGGTAACCCCGTTGCAGACACAGACGTACACGGCGGACTCACGGTTCATGGGACGAACCGATTGTCCTTCCATATGAGAATGATTGTCAATCCTGAACGAGGCGCGTTCTCGTCACCGGCGCCGGACGCCCTCGTCCGCGCTGGGATTCCAGGCTGATCGTCGGCACCGCCCCGGAGCCCGCCACCTGACGCGCGAACGGCGCCAGATGTTGCAGCGCGCGCGTATAGACACCGCGCTTGAAGTTCACCACGTGTTCGAGCGGATACCAGAAATCGACCCAGCGCCAGTGGTCGAACTCCGGCGTATCGGTCAGGTCCAGGCGCAGGTCGGCGTCCGCGCCGGTGAAGCGCAGCAGGTACCAGACCTGCTTCTGGCCGATGCACACCAGCCTGTCGTTGCGGCGGATCGCACGCGGCGGCAGCCGATAGCGCAGCCAGCCCGGCGTGGCGCCCAGCACGTCGACGTGGCGGGCCTGCAGCCCGGTCTCTTCCGCGAGCTCCCGATACATGGCCTCGAGCGGGGTCTCGTCGGAATTCATCCCGCCCTGCGGGAACTGCCAGCCGTCACGGCGCACCCGGCGCGCCCAGAATACGCGGCCATCCGGATGCATCAGAACGATGCCGACATTGGGTCTATAGCCGTCCGGATCGATCACGATGCGGACTCCTGAGTCTTTCGACGCCTGCGACGTCACTGCGATCGACTCTGCCACGGGGCGCCGGGGCGGACAAGCCGAGGCCGGGGATTTGACGGCGCCCGGTTGCCCGGTGGACAATTGCGGGCTCGACGCGCCGTGCGCACGAGTCCATGGCTATGTAGCTCAGCTGGTTAGAGCACAGCACTCATAATGCTGGGGTCGGTGGTTCGAGTCCACCCATAGCCACCAGAATCACAAGAAATATCAGTCAGTTGCAAGAAAAAAGCCCGCCTCCGATGCGGGCTTTTTCGTGACACGCAATCACCAGGCCAGGCGAGACTCCGCTACCGGCCAGGCCGGTCACGGACTTCCTGCTCGGCCGCCGCCCATCACCGCGCCAACAACCTCCGCGTCCAGTCCAGCAACACCAGCGGCAGCCGCTCAGGCGCCGACAGCACCGCGTAGTTGTCCGGCCCGAACACCTTCGGAAGGTATCCCGGCGCCTGCAGGTCCACGGTCAGGCAGAACGGGAAGATGCCCTGCAGCCGCGCTTCGGTCACCGACTGGCGCATGTCCTCGACGCCGAAACGTCCGTCATAGCGGTCGGCATCGTTGGGCTTGCCGTCGGACAGCATAAGCAGCAGGCGGTGTTCGGCAGGCTGGCGCATCAGCAGCGCTGTGGCATGCCTGATGGCGGCGCCGGCGCGCGTGTAGTTTTCCGGCTCCAGGCCGGCGATGCGCAGCGCGACGTCCGGCCCGTAGGCCTCGTCGAATGCCTTCAGGCTGCGCATCGACACGCCGTGCGGGCCTTCGCCGGAGAAGGCCATGACCGAGAAGGGTTCGCCCAGGCCTTCAAGGGCCATGCAGACCAGCAGCAGGGCCTCGCGCTCGACGTCGATCACGCGCCGGCCGCCGCCAATGAAGCCGTCGGTGGAGCCGCTGCTGTCGACCAGCAGCGACACCGCAATGCTGCGCCGGCCCGGGCGGCGCGCCTCGTACAGGCCTTCGCGAAGGAAGCCACCGGCCCGCAGGTCGGCGCGGCCTTCCACGCAGGCATCGATGTCGATGTCCTCGCCGTCGCCCTGGCGGCGCAGGCGGACGCGCTCCGGCCGCAGGGCCTCGAACTGCCGGCGGATGCCGTCAAGGTGCGAGCGGTGGCGGGCGAGCGTGGCATCGACCCAGCGCGGATCGCCGGCCACGGGCGGCATCATGCGGATGGTGGTGCCGTGTTCGATGTACGACGCGCTCGCGTGATCCCATTCGGGATAGCGAAAGCGGGTCCCGCCGGCGTCGGGATCGTCGAATTCGATCCTGGCGCGGGTGGCGGGTGGGTCGTCCGACAGCAGGACTTCACGCGGCGGGTCGGGTGCGGCGATCATCCGCGTCGATGACAGCTCCGACAGCATGTCGCCGTATTCGTCGGCGCTGGTTTCGTCGTCGCGGTCGACCGGGCGCTGCAGGCCGAAGGGATCCTCGGCGACCTCGTGCGGCGCGTCCTGCTGGATCATCCACACGCCGGGTTCACCGGGGCGGTCCTCGTCTTCGGTCGCTTCGCGCTCTTCGGGCCGCCGCTCCATCCGCGCGCTGCGGACCGGCCCGGTGTCGTCATCGTCGCGCCCGAACGGTTTGCCTTCCACCATCCGGGCCACGGCGCCCACCTCGCGCAGCTCGCCCGTCCACCAGTCGCGGTACAGCGGCATGGGACCGAGGCGGCGGACGGCGGCGGCGTCGAGGCCCCAGTCCTGAAGCAGGCGCTCGGCCCGGGCGAGCGGGTCTCCATCCCGGCTCGCTCCGGAGCCGGATCCGGAGTTGGCGCTGGAGTCGACGTAAGAGCCGGTGTCGCCGTCGGCATTGCGGACCGACGCGACCTCCAGCCCACTCTCCAGGATGTCCCGGACAAGCCGCTCCAGCGGCTGTCGCGCCGTCGCAAAGGCGGCGAGCGGGGGGCGTGCCGCCAGCGCCAGTCCGCGAAGCCGCCGCAGGGCCGGCACCAGGCCTGGAAAGCCGCGCGCGACCTCGGCTTCGGCGGCCTGCGCCTCGAGCGCCAGCGCGGTGTCGCGCAGCAAAGGGCTGCGCTGCCCGGCGATCGCCTGCACGTGGCCACGCATGGCCCGGCACGCCTGCTGCAGCGCCATCGCGCGATAGAGCTCCGACGCTTCGACGGCATCGCAGGTCCCGAGGTGGGCCGGCAACCAGATCGCGTCGCCGCTGGTGGCGGGCAGCGCCCGCTGATGACGTGGATAGGTCGGCCGGTGGAACAGCCGGTGGAGCACGGTCGGGCGCGCCGGCGGCAGCGCCACCCGGAACGTCAGGCTGGTGCCGAACGCGGCCGACACCAGCAGGTCGAGGCGCCGGACCAGCGACGCGAGCGCAATCGGCTCGTCGGGCTCGCGCGCATAGTGCCGCCGCCAGGTGTCGCGGATGAACACAGTGGCGTGCCGCGCCACGTCGACGACAACGTCTTCGGCCTCGGCCACGTCGGCGGCCGCCTAGGGGAACATCGCGTCGACGAGTTCGCGCATCGCGCCGAGCAGGGTCGGATCGTCGCTGAGCGGTGAAACCACCGCCGCGTTGCACGCCTCGCCTACGCTGATGCCGCTGGCGACCAGGCGTCCGGCGGCAATCAGCAGGCGCGTGCTCGGAACCTCGGCCAGGCCGCGGTCGCGGAGCGAGCGCACGCGGCCCGCCAGCTCAACCAGCGCAACGGCAGTGCCGCTGTCCACGCCGCTCTCGGCGACCACGATCGCGGCCTCGGCCGGGGGCTCGGGAAACCCGAGCTCGATCGCCACGAAGCGCTGCCGCGTGCTCGGCTTGAGGTCCTTGAGCATCCGCTGGTAGCCGGGGTTGTACGAGATCACCAGCTGGAAACCCGGCGCCGCCTCCAGCGTCTCGCCGGTGCGGTCGATCGGCAGGATGCGGCGGTAGTCGGTCAGCGGATGCAGCACCACGATGGTGTCCTGGCGCGCTTCCACCACTTCGTCGAGGTAGCAGATCGCACCCTCGCGCACGGCGCGCGTCAGCGGACCGTCCTGCCAGACGGTGTCGTCGTGGCGGATCAGGAAGCGGCCTATGAGGTCGCTGGCCGTCAGGTCGTCATGGCAGGACACGGTGATCAGCGGACGCCCGAGCCGCCAGGCCATGTGCTCGACGAAGCGGGTCTTGCCGCAGCCGGTCGGGCCCTTGAGCATCACCGCCAGCCCGCCGGCGTGGCACTGCTCGACGATCTCGACTTCGTTGCCCGTGGGCAGGTAGTACGGGCCGGCCTCCGCCGGCCTCATGCGCTCATCCACCCATCAGCGCCCCGGGCGCCGCTGCAGCTCGCCGTCGGCATCATTCGCGATCACGTCGAACTGCGGGCGGTACCTGAAGAAGTCGAAGATGAACATCGCGACGCCGGTGGCGAAGATCGTCGCCGTCAGGATCAGCATCAGGAAATGCACCTGGATCTTCAGCTGGGCATCGAGGTAGCCCATGCCCATGATCCGCTCGAGATAGACCTGGGCGATGCCCGCAGTGCCGAACGACAGCGTCATGCCGAACATGCCCGTCACCTGCAGCCAGAACGCCCAGTAGCCGAGCGGCGAGTAGTTGTTCTGGGGTCGGTTGGTCAGGCCTGGCAGCGCGTAGGTGATCATTGCCATGGTGATCATCGCGTAGGCGCCATAGAACGCCGAATGCGCGTGCATTGCCGTGACCAGGGTGCCGTGGGTCCACTTGTTGACGCTGGGCCAGGTGTGGGCGAGGCCGAGCAGGCCGGCGCCGAACAGGGCGAAGATGGCGCTGCCGATGGTCCAGTGCAGGGCCAGGCTGTTGGGATGGCTCACGCCGCCGCGGCGCATCGCCGCATAGGCGTAGATCGCCATCGCAGCCAGCGCCAGTGGCTCAAGCGCGCTGAAGAAGCCGCCGATCGGCAGCCAGATATGCGGCACGCCCACCCAGTAATAGTGATGCGCAGTGCCGAGGATGCCGGCGAAGAACACAAGGCCCACGATCACGTACAGCCACTTCTCCATCACCTCGCGGTCGATGCCGGAGAGGCGGATCAGCAGGTAGGCGAGGAAGCCGGCCATGATCATCATCCACACGCCCTCGACCCACAGGTGGATGGTCCACCAGCGGTAGAAGATCGAGACGGTGTAGTTCTCGTAGTGCAGCAGCGCCGGGATGTAGAGGATCGCCGACAGCGCAAGGCCGCCCAGCAGCACGCCCTCGGTGGTCGTGAACCGCCCGGACTTCTTGATGGTCATGCCGATGTTGTAGAGGAACATCAGCATGCAGATCACGATCACGATCTTGTGCGGCAAGGGCTGCTCGAGCAGCTTGTTGCCGGTGCCGTAGCGGAACAGGTAGCCGATGACCGCGGTCACGCCCATCAGCGTCCACAGTCCCAGCTGCCAGTAGGCCAGCTTCGTGCTGTGCAGCTCGGTGCGGGATTCGTCGGGCACCATCCAGTAGGTGGCGCCCATGAAACCCGTCAGCACCCAGACGATCAGCAGGTTGGTGTGGATCGTCTTGGTGACGTCGAACGGGAGGATGTACAGCAGCGGGTCCGGCCCGAGGTACTTCGCGGCCGACAGCAGTCCGAACACGATCTGCAGACCGAACAGCACCATGGCCACGGCGAAGTACCAGTAGGCCACTGATTGGGACTTGTAGCGCATAGAAAATCTCCCGGTGCCGGCGCAGGACGCCCGCCAGTCTTATTTCATCGATCCAAGGAAGGCCACGAGCTGGTCGACTTGCTCTTCGGTCAGGCTGTCCGCATAGGTGTTGGGCATGAAGGACGTGCCTTCGGCCGAGAACATCGCGCCTGGCACGAGGTGCGCGCTGGGCGTCACGATGGATTCGCGGATGTAGCCCTCGACATCGGTCGCGCTGCCGGTGTAGTCCGGCGATGCGATCGTCTGCGCCGCGCGCTCCGACATGCCGGCCATCGATGGCCCCGCGAGCTGGACGCCGGGCTGCAGCGAGTGGCAGGCCGTGCAGACCGGCACCGCGGTCCCGAACAGGTTCTCGCCGATCGCGCGCGGGTCGCTGTCGGCGCGCACGGGCCTGACGTCCTGTGCCTCCGCCGCGCCCTCGGCCGTGCCCTGCGCGGCCACGACGACCGACCCGCCGGACACCAGGATCGGACGCGGCGGCCAGCCCTGGTTGTCGACCTTCGACACCCAGTCGAGGAACTTGACCAGGTTGGCGATCTCGACCTCGCTGAGGTCCTGGGTCGGCATCAGGCGGCGATGGCGCTGTTCGTCATAGAACTGGGACGGATCGCGCATATAGGCCTTGAGGTAGGCCTCGCCGCGGTGCTGCGCGATCTTGGTCAGGTCGGGCGCGTAATAGGCGCCTTCGCCGAACAGGGTGTGGCAGTTGATGCAGTTGTACTTGTGCCAGACGTCCTTGCCGTGGGTGATCTCCGGCGTGATGTCGTCGGCGTTGGTGAGCTCGCCGAAACGCATGTGGCTGTAGAAAGTCAGGCCGAGGAACGCAACGGCGGCAAGGCCTGTTGCGACGATGGCGAAGATCCGTGACTGCCGCTTGTTCATAGGTCCTTCCTCAGACGGCGATCGACGGCCAGTAGGAAATCGCGGTGTATCCGGCGTAGACCACGGCCACCGCCATCAGCAGCAGCACCAGGATTCCGACCCAGCGGACGGGTGACACCAGACTTGTCGCTTTCATTCGACTGCTCCCGGATCGGGCGGTGCCAGGACAGTGCCGGCCCGCGCGGAACCTACTGTGGCATTGCTTGCCGCGTCTTGCATTGTGCGGCGCAGCGGTCGACGTCAACGAGCAGCGGCAGCACCCCTTCCAGCGGCAGGGCCTGCACCGTCCCGCGGTGCCCACTCATGGTGTCCGATCGGAACAGCGAATTGACGATGGCTTCCTCGGTCGCCTCCGCCACCGCTTCGAACAGCGGCGTCATCGCATCGTTGGACAGAGTGACCACCTGGTGGCGCTGTTCGCCCTGCGCTTTCCGCACCCCGGGCGCCGTCGAAAACGCGATCACATAGTCCCCGGACCCGTTGCTCATCGATCCCCCGGTGCGCCCCAGTCCGAGCAGCGCGCGCGTCGCCAGCCGGCGCAGCAGGCGCGCGTCCAGCGGGGCGTCGGTCGCGACCACGATCATGATGCTGCCGTCGCCGTTGTCGGTCGGCGCCTGCCGGGCAGCCGGCGGTGCGGGCGCATCCGGCCGCATGCCGTCCAGCGCCACGCCATCGATCGTCAGGCGACCGCCGAAGTTGCTCTGCACCAGCACGCCGACGGTGTGGCCGCCTTCCGATGACGCCAGCTTTCGTGAACTGGTGCCGATGCCGCCCTTCCAGCCGAACGCGACCGTTCCGGTTCCCGCGCCGATGGCGCCTTCGTCGGTGTTGTCGGTGGAAGCCGTGTCCAGGGCCTGGTGCACGTGCTCCGGCCGGATGGGGCGCGCGCGGATGTCGTTGAGGAAGCCGTCGTTGGTCTCGCCCACCACGGGATTCAGCGAGCGCACTTCATCCATGCCGGGTTTCGCCAGCTGCCACGCGACCAGCGCATCGGCCGCGCGCCATACGCCCAGCGTTCCGGTGAGCAGGATCGGTGTTTCCAGCTCACCCAGCTCTTCGACCTGGGTGACGCCGATGAGCTTGCCGTAGCCGTTGCCGACCACGATCGCGGCCGGAACGCGGTCCCGGTAGAGATCGCCCGGGTGCGGCAGGATCGTGCTCACGCCGGTGCGGACATCACCGCCCTCGATCACGGTGGCGTGTCCCACCGCTACCCCGCTCACATCGACGATCGCGTTGCGCGGTCCGGTCGGCCGCACGCCAATCACCACACCGGCATCGCGTGCACGCGGCCGCTCGGTGCCCGCGGCTGCGGCTTCGCCCGAATGGGCGCTGCCCGCCAGCAGCACGGCCGTCACTGCGACCGACGACAGGATCCAGCTACGCGGTTTGCACGGCATCGAAAGCGTCCTGTATGGCCCGCGGCCATTGTCACCGACGCGGACGCATTCCGCGTCAGTCCAAGAAGTTGAAGAACCCGCCGCGTGGCCAGCGGGTGGTTGGCGTGTGCCAGCGTCAGTCCGGGAAGCATGCCCGCAGCCTGTCGATGATGCGCGCGGTGCCGTGGCGCACGGGGTCCTGCGCCGGCAGGCCGAGCAGGTCCTCGGCCTCGTGGCAGGCACGCTCGGCCGCTTCGGCGGAAAGCTTCGCCGTGTTCAGCGCCACGCCCACCGCGACCACCGCCGGATTGGTGAGGCGCGCCACAGCCAGGTTGGCGTCCAGCGCATCGCGCAGTCCCGGGAGCCGATAGTGGGCGAGCCCGCGCAGATGCGGCCGGCCGGGTTCGTCGCACAGCACCAGCGCATCGGCCTGCGCACCGTGCAGCAAGCCCAGCGAGACTCCGGCGAACGAAGGATGGAACAGCGAGCCCTGGCCTTCGATCAGGTCCCAGCCGCCGTCGAGGCGCTCGGGAGACAGCCATTCGATGCCGCCGGAAATGAAGTCGGCGACCACGGCGTCGATCGGGATGCCGCGACCAGCGACGAAGATGCCGGTCTGGCCGGTGGCGCGGAAGTCGGCCACGAGGCCGCGCGCGCGCATTTCGGCTTCCAGCGCCAGCGTCGTGTACATCTTCCCGATGGAGCAGTCGGTGCCGACGGTCAGCAGGCGCTTGCCGGCGCGCTTGAGACCGTTTCCGACCGGCGTCGCGGGCGGCGTGCGTGCGTCGAACAGATGGCGGCCACTGCGCCTGGCGGCTTCGACGATCTCCGGATGCGATACCAGCCTGTCGTGCAGGCCGGACGCGACATTCATGCCCGCCTCGAGCGCGGCAATGGCGTGCCCGACGGCGTCCCCGTCAAGCCTTCCGCCGGCGTTGGCCACGCCAATGACCATGGTGTTGGCGCCGGCCGCGCGCGCCTGCGCGAAGTCCATCACCGGAAGGTCGATCGTCGCCTTGCAGTCGGGGCCGCGGAACTGCCCCACGCACCACTCCGGCCGGAACTGCAGCAGGCCGCGCGCGGTCTTGCCCGAAAGCTCGTCCGGCGCGTTGCCCACGTACAGCAGGAACGGCGGCGACCAGCGGGGATCGTGGGAAACGGGTGCGTGTCCGGTAGCCATGGTGCGGGCCTTTGGGGCGGATGCCCGGGTTGGAGCCATCTTCGGTGGCGGACACGGGCGGCGCTATTGAAAAGATGCCGTCCGGGCATAACCACCGGTTATGCCCCCGCCGTGGTCCCGGGCGCGTGGGTCATCCAGCAGCATGTTGCGGTCATGTGGCGGCCGCCCCAGCGTGCCCGCATTCATGCGCAAACGTCGTCCAGCTTTCCTGCGTGCAGGCACGCCCATGGGTCATGGACTGCCATAACCCTCGGTTTGGGCGCCAGCAAGCATTCCGAGGGCTCCGCACCCTCGCGATGGCGCTAGCCTTGGGCGGCACCGGCACAGCGCGCGCCACCACCCACCCAGCCCGGATCACCCACGTCCATGCCACGTCCCGGATCTACGCCTCCCATGTTCTTGCGCCGCGGCCTGCTGCCGACACTGGCGCTGGCAACCCTGCTCCTGGCCGCCTGCGCCGGCACGCCGCTACGCGACGACGCCGAAGCGGCGCAGCCCGCCGCCGCAAGGCCGGGGATGGTCAGCGCCGCGCATCCCCTCGCCACCGAAGCCGGCCTCGACGTACTGCGTCGCGGCGGCAGCGCGATCGACGCCGCCATTGCCGTGCAGGCGATGCTCGGCCTGGTGGAACCGCAGAGCTCCGGGATGGCAGGGGGCGCGTTCCTGCTGCACTACGCAGCCGACGGCGGCGGCGTTGACGCCTATATCGGCCGCGAGCAGGCTCCCTCTTCCGCGGGCACCGCGCTGTTCAACGACGCCGACGGCCGGCCGCTGACCCGCGCCGAAGCGATGCTGAGCGGACGCGCGACCGGGATCCCCGGCGTATTGCCTGCCCTTGAGCTGGCCCATCGCGACCACGGCCGCCTGCCCTGGAGCACGCTGTTCGAGCCAGTGGCCGCGCGCGCCGAAGCGGGATTCAAGGTCACGCCGCGCCTGCAGCACCATATCGACGGCACCTTCCCGCAGGCCTCCGCACCCGACGTCAGGCGGCTGTTTTCGGATTCCGACGGCACACCGCTGCGCGCGGGCGAAGTGATGCGCAACCCCGCCTATGCCGCAAGCCTGCGCGCGATTGCAGCTGGAGGTGCTGCCGCACTGCAGCGCGGCGCACTCGCCGAAGCCATCGCCAGGCGCCTGGACGAGCCTCCCCACGGTGCCCGCGTGGAGGCCACCGACCTCGCCGGCTATCGCGCCGGACGCACGCCGGCGCTGTGCCGCCCGCTGCGTGCGCACGTGGTCTGCGTGCCGCCCCCGCCGTCCAGCGGCGCCGGCCTGCTGCAGCTGATGCTGCTGCTGGACGGCACCGACATCGCCGACCGTGGCCCGGACGATCCCCAGGCCTGGCTGCTGTTCGCCGAGGCCAGCCGCCTGATGTACGCCGACCGCGACCACTACGTGGGCGACCCGCGCTTCGTCCCGGTGCCGGTCGATGGCCTGCTCGACCCGGCCTATGTCGCTGGCCGGCGTGCGCTCGTCGGCACACGCGCCGCGCCGCATGCGCCCGTCCATGGCGCTCCCGCAGGCGCCCCGTCGCTGGCCGTCGATGGCACCGACGAGCCCGGCGGCACCAGCCACTTCGTGGTTGTCGACGGCGCCGGCAACGTGGTGTCGATGACCACCACCATCGAATCTTTCTTCGGCTCCGGGCGCGTGGTCGGCGGCATGCTGCTGAACAACCAGCTGACCGACTTCTCGTGGGGGCCGGGAGCCTCGGCGGCCAACGCCATCGCGCCCGGCAAGCGCCCGCGCTCGTCGATGTCGCCGGTACTCGTGCTCGACCACGACGGCGGCTTCGTCGGCGCGCTCGGCTCGCCGGGCGGCAACGCCATCCCTGCGTATATCGCCAAGACGCTGGTCGGCTGGCTGTACTGGGACCTGCCGCTGGACCGTGCCATCGCCCTGCCGAACCTTGTCGCGCGCGGCGACCGCTTCAACGGCGAAGCCGATGCGATGACACCGGCACTGCGCCAGGCCTTGGCCGCACTCGGCATCAAGGTGGAAGCAGGCTCCGGCGAAGACTCCGGCCTGCATGGGGTCGAACTGCGTGACGGCGGCCTCCACGGTGCCGCGGACCCGCGGCGCGAGGGCAGCACTGCCATGCCCTGAGCGGCGGACACAGCCCGCCGCGTTGAGCGATCATGCTGCGCGCTCCACAGGATCCATCAATGCGCTTCCGCCAGATCGAAGTCTTCCACGCCGTCTACACCACCGGTTCGATCAGCGCCGCGGCCCGCGCGCTGCACGTCTCGCAGCCGTCGGTCAGCAAGGTGCTGCAACATACCCAGCTGCAGCTGGGGCTGGAGCTGTTCCGCCTGGTGCGCGGCCGGCTGGTGGCGACCGACGAAGCGCACGCCTTGTTCGTCGAGGTGTCCGAGGTGTTCCAGCGCCTGACGTCGCTGCAGAAGACGGTTGGCAACCTGAAGAACCTGTCCGGCGGACACATCCGGCTGGCGGTCGTGCCCTCGCTCGGGCTGCACCTGGCGCCGCTGGCGATCAGCCGCTTCCGGAAGAAGCATCCCCAGGTGACGTTCGACGTGCAGACGCTGCACCACGATGGCCTGTTCGAAGCGCTCTACGAGCGCAGCTGCGACATCGCGATCGCCTACGACGCCCCCGTCCACCCGCGCATGAAACGCCAGGAGCTGGACACCGCGGAGCTGATGCTGCTGTTCCAGCCGGCGAGCCTGCCCGACGTGGGTGACAGCGTGCCGATCCAGCAGCTGGACGGCCAGGACATGGTCGGCCTGACCACGGGCGGACCGGTCGGCGAGCTGTTCAACCGCGAGCTGCGACGGTCTGGCGTCAGCGTGCGCGAGGTGGTGTCGAACCAGACCTTCTACATCGCCGCGGCATTGACCCGCTGCGGCGCCGGCATGGCCGTGGTCGACGAGTTCACCGCGCGCGCGAGCGTCGATGCAGGCACCGCGTACCGACCGTTCTCGCCCTCGCTGCGGTTCAAGGTGCAGTGCGTGCACCTGGAGGACCGCCCGCCGTCGAAGGCGGCGGACGAATTCCTGGCCCTGTTCGGCACGCTGATGCGGGAATCGCGCGAACCTGGTTGAGCGCTCGGGTCAGCCCTCGGCCGGCATCGGCCAGCCACCTCGCAGCTGCTATGCCTGGTCGTGCCTGCTCCCGCCCAGGCATCGCGGCGAGTCCGGCGCGGCGCCCTGCACGGCCCACTCGTTGGCCGTGTATGTATGCAGCGCCAGCGCGTGGATCTCCGCCATCAGCCCGCCGACCGCGGCGTACACGGCCTGGTGCCGGCGCACGGGCGACAGGCCTGCGAACGCCTCGCTGACGACGGTCGCCTTGTAATGCGTCTCCAGCCCGCGGCTGTGCATATGGCTTTCGTCCAGCAAATCAAGGTGGCTGGGGGACAGCGCCCGGAGGGCGGCGTGGATGCGGTCGGCCTTGGTGTTCATGGCGACATTATCGCCCGGATCGCAAACGGTCGCGGCTGAAGGTCAGGCCAGGCACTCCGTCGCCTGTCGCGCCGCGATCCATTCCTCGTTGGTGGGCTCCACGCCAACCAGCACCCGGCTGTCGGCGGCGGAAATGACCGCGGCATCGGCTTGGTTCGCGGCGGGATCCAGCCGCAGGCCGAGGAACGCCAGGTCGGCGCACACCCGCTCGCGGATGAACGCGTTGTGCTCGCCGACGCCGGCGGTGAACACCAGCATGTCCAGCCCGCCCAGCACCGCGGCCATCGCGCCGATCTCGCGCACGATGCGCCGCACGTAGAGCGCCAGCGCAATCCGCGCGCGTTCACCGGCTTCGCCTTCATCGCCTTCGTGGGTCACGATCACCCGCGGCTCGGACGAGATGCCGGACAGGCCAAGCAGGCCGGAGCGGTGGTAGAGCAGCTGCGCGACCTCGTCCAGGCCCAGCTTCTCGATCTCCATCAGGTACAGCACCGCGCCGGGATCCAGGGCGCCGGTGCGCGTGCCCATCATCAGGCCGTCCAACGCGGAGAAACCCATCGTGGTGGCGACGCTTTCCAGGCCCTGCATCGCACACAGGCTGGCGCCACTGCCGAGGTGGGCGACGATCGTGCGGCCGCGCGCGGCATCACCGTGGCGCTCAGGCAGCGCGGTGGCCATGTAGGCGTACGACAGTCCGTGGAAGCCATAGCGGCGCAGGCCGCGCTCCCAGGCATCCCAGGGCAGCGGCAGGATCTGTTCGACCATGGGAATGGTGTGGTGGAAGCCGGTGTCGAAGCAGGCCACCTGCGGCAGCTTCGGGTACTCGCGCAGCAGGATGTCGACCGCCTCCAGCGCGAAGGGCTGGTGCAGCGGCGCCAGCGGGATGAGGCCACGCAGATCGTCGAGCACGTCGGCGTCCACGCGCACCGGCTCGAAGTACCTGCTGCCGCCGTGCACCACGCGGTGGGCAACCACGCCAACGCGGCGGCCGTCCAGCCGTGCGAGCACGCGCTCGCGGATCAGCGCCAGCGCATCGCGGTAGGGCGTGCCGGCATCGAGCTTGACCGCGAAGGGCTCGATGCCGCTCTCGCCGAAGTCCGGCCTTGGCCCCCCGATGCCCTGCACCTTGCCGTTCCACAGCGCATTGCGCGGCAGCGGCTCCACGCCCGGATCGAACACCGCGAACTTGATGCTGGACGAGCCGCAGTTGAGCACCACCACCAGGTCCGCGCCGGACGAGGCGACGTGAGGTGCCGCGGACCCTGCGCTCACGGCGGAGTCTGGCGGTAGTGGTGCGCCAGCATCAGCGCGATCGCACACGAGGCCATGCGCGACTCGCGCGGATCGGCGCGACTGGTCAGCACCACCGGCACCTTTGCGCCCAGCACGATGCCGGCGCTCGCGGCCTGGCCCATGAAGATCAGCTGCTTGGCCAGCATGTTGCCGCTCTCCAGGTCCGGCACCACCAGGATGTCGGCATGCCCGGCCACGGGCGACTCGATGCCCTTCGCCTTCGCGGCCTCGATCGACACCGCGTTGTCGAAGGCCAGCGGTCCGTCGAGCACGCCGCCGGTGATCTGGCCGCGGTCGGCCATCTTGCACAGCGCCGCGGCATCCAGCGTGGCCTGCATCGACGGGTTCACGGTCTCGACCGCGGCCAGGATCGCCACCTTGGGCAAGGCGATCCCGAGCACCCGGGCCAGGTCGATCGCGTTCTGGACGATATCGGCCTTCTGCAGCAGGTCGGGCGCGAGGTTGACCGCGGCATCGGTAACGATGAACGGCCGCGGGTAGTGCGGCGTCTGGATCACGAAGCAGTGGCTCACGCGGCGCTTGGTGCGCAGGCCGGACGCGGATGCCACCACCGCCGACATCAGCTCGTCGGTGTGCAGGCTGCCCTTGATCAGGATCTCGACGTCACCGTCGCGGGCCAGCTCGGCCGCGCGCATGGCCGCAGCATGGCTGTGCGGGACGTCTTCGACAGGAATGCCGGAAATGTCCAGGCCCGCTTCGGCGGCGGCCGCTTCCAGCCGGGCGCGTGGCGCCACCAGCACCGGCTCGACCAGGCCCGCGTCGCGCACGTCCAGCGCGGCGGCAAGGCTCAGCGCATCGCAGGGATGCACGATGGCGGCGCGCACCGGCGCCAGGCCGGCAACGTGGTCGAGCAGGCGCCCGAGGCCGTCGTTGCCGTTGGCGTCCTTTCGATGGACTGGCTGTGCCGGGTGGCCTGCGGTCATTCGCCCGCTGCGGCTTCAAGCCGCTTCGCCGCCTCGCGCTTGCCCATGCCGCGCAGCGCGGCGAGCGACTGGACCTGGGCCTGGCGCGGCACGGTCTTGCCGGCTTCCCAGTTGTAGATCGACTGGCCGCTCACGTTGGCAAGCTGGCCGTATTCGGCCGCGGACAGGCCCAGCTTCTCGCGGTGCGACTTCAGGCCCTTGGCCTGGAAGCGGACGCGGGGGGCATCGCCGTCCACCGCCGCAGCCGCCACGGCCTTTTCCGCCCGCGACGGACGCGACCCGGATTTCACCTGGCGGGACAGGGCCACCATCTCGCGCTTGAGCGCCGCGATATCGCGCCGGTATCCGGCATTGGCCTTGCGCAGCGGATCAAGCTGGGCTTTTGTTTCCTTGCGGGCAAGGCGGGCGATTTCGGCTTTCAGGACGGTTGCAAGATTGGCCACCGGTCAGTACTCCATATGTCAATTGGGGGATAACGGCGAAGTTTAGGTTTGAATTCGTCCCACGTCGAATCCGGAATATCCAAAGGTTATCAGCGTGGTTTTCAAGGATGTTATCCGGCTCCCGTCACATTGCCGCATGCACGGGCCCTTGCACACTGCAGGCGGCCTGTAAGAATCACCGGAACCAGCCACTGGAGCGCATGTGCTTTCCATCGTCATTCCCGCGCACGACGAGGCGCCGGTCATTGCCGCCACTCTCGACGCCGTGGCCATCGCCACAGGTGCGTCCGGCGACCGCGTGGAAGTGATCGTGGTGGATGACGCCTCCACCGACTTAACCGCCGCGATCGCCCGGGCCCACGGGGCACGCGTCGTGCAGGTCGACGTGCGCCACATCGCAGGCGCGCGCAACGCGGGCGCGGCAGCCGCCCGGGGCGATCGGCTGCTGTTCGTCGATGCCGACACGCTGGTCAACCGGAAGGCAGTGGACGCGGCGATGCGGGCGCTTGATTCCGGCGCGGTGGGCGGCGGCACCGCCGTGCGCTTCATGCGCCCGCTGCCGCTCCATATCCGCATGTTCGAATCGACGTCGATCGTGCTGTTCCGCATGTTTGGCGTGACCCCGGGCTGCTTCATCTTCTGTACCCGCGATGCGTTCGAAGCCGCCGGCGGATTCGACGAAGACTTGTACGTCGCCGAGGACGTGGCCTTTGGCCGTGCGTTGGCCAGGCAGGGCCGCGTCGCGATCCTGCGCGAGCCTGTGTTCACCTCGGCGCGCAAGATGCGCACCTATTCCCTGGGCGAGAAGGTCCGGTTCACGCTGCGGTTCATCGCGTCACCCAGGCACGTGGCACGCACCCGGGACGCCCTGCCACTCTGGTACGGCCCACGGCGGCACGAAAAAACGACCAGGAAGCCTTGACCGGCTTTATTCCGGTTCTTCTCCCGATTGCATGGAGCTTGCGGGTGATTGTTCCGGGAGGGAGTCCGGGAGGGTGCGCGCTGCCCGGGGGGGGGGGGGGGGGGAGGGGGGGGGGCGGCCCTTCCCCTTTTCCCCCCCCCCCCCCCCCCCCCCCCCCCCCCCCCCCCCCCCCCCCCCCCCCCCCCCCCCCCCCCCCCCCCCCCCCCCCCCCCCCCCCGGGCCCGGATCTTTTTCGCGGTCGGGGACGAAGGCAACGTCCAGTCGACGTCGACACCGGTTGGATCGTCAACGGACCAAGCGGCACGGCCACGGCCACGCCTACGCCGACGGCCACGCCCACGCTCGCAAGCGCGCCCGCTCTTGATCTTCGACCCGAAGCAGGAAAACGCCACGGCCCGTCCCGTGCACAGGGGGTGTGCGGAGAGCCGGCCATGGATGGCCGGCGCCCGGCCGCTGGGAGCAGGACGCGGAGACGGCCGGCGCAGCACACCCCCTGTGCACGGGACGGGCAGCGCGGACTAAAACGGAGAAATGCGCCGGGCGGGCATAGGTACAAGGCAAGGCATCGCGCGGCGATACAATGGCTCATTCCCGTCAGCGCCCGTACCTGCCATGACCAACAGCAAATACCGCAAGCCCCTTCCCGGCACCTCGCTCGACTGGTTCGACGCCCGCGAAGCCGTGGAGGCGCTGCAGTCCGGCGCCTGGGACAGCCTCCCCTATACCGCACGCGTGCACGCCGAGAATATCGTCCGCCGCGCCGATCCCGCGTTGATCGCGGATTATCTCGGCCAGCTCATCGAACGCCGCCGCGACCTCGATTTTCCCTGGTTCCCTGCGCGCGTGGTCTGCCACGACATCCTCGGCCAGACCGCGCTGGTCGACCTTGCCGGCCTGCGCGATGCCATTGCCGATGCCGGCGGCGACCCGGCGCAGGTGAATCCGGTGGTGCCGGTGCAGCTGATCGTCGACCACTCCCTGGCGGTGGAATGCGGCGGCTTCGACCCGGATGCATTCACCCGCAACCGTGAAATCGAGGACCGGCGCAACGCGGATCGCTTCCATTTCATCGACTGGACGAAAAGGGCCTTTCGCAACGTCGACGTGATTCCGCCGGGCAACGGGATCATGCACCAGATCAATCTGGAGAAAATGTCGCCGGTGGTTTACGTCGACGGCGGCGTCGCATTCCCGGATACCTGCGTCGGCACCGACAGCCATACCCCGCACGTGGACGCCCTGGGCGTGATCGCGATCGGCGTCGGCGGGCTGGAGGCGGAGAGCGTGATGCTCGGCCGCGCCTCGTGGATGCGCACGCCCGAAATGATCGGCGTGGAGCTTTCAGGAAAGCCGCAGCCCGGCATCACCGCCACCGACGTGGTGCTGGCGCTGACCGAGTTCCTGCGCCAGCAGAAAGTCGTGGGCGCCTATCTGGAATTCCGTGGTGAAGGCGCCGCGGCGCTGACCATCGGCGACCGCGCGACCATTTCAAACATGGCGCCGGAATATGGCGCGACCGCGGCGATGTTCTTCATCGACGACAACACCCTCGACTACCTGCGCCTCACCGGCCGCGAAGACGAGCAGGTGGCGCTGGTGGAGACCTACGCCAAGGCTGCCGGCCTGTGGGCTTCGGATCTCGCCAACGCGCAGTATCCGCGGACGCTGCACTTCGACCTGTCCAGCGTGGTCCGCAACATGGCCGGCCCGTCCAATCCGCATCGCCGCCTGGCGACCAGCGACCTGGCCGAGCGCGGCATCGCCGGCGACCTGGCCGGCGCGCGCGCGCAGGAAGCCGAAGGCCTGCTGCCCGACGGCGCGGTGATCATCGCCGCCATCACCAGCTGCACCAATACGTCGAATCCGCGCAACGTCATCGCCGCCGCGCTGCTGGCGCGCAATGCCAACGCGCGCGGGCTGACGCGCAAGCCCTGGGTGAAGACTTCGCTGGCACCCGGCTCGCGCGCGGTGCAGCTGTACCTGGAAGAGGCCAGGCTGCTGCCCGAGCTGGAGCAGCTCGGCTTCGGCATCGTCGGCTTCGCCTGCACCACCTGCAACGGCATGTCCGGCGCGCTGGATCCGGCGATCCAGCAGGAAGTCATCGACCGCGACCTGTACGCGGTGGCGGTGCTGTCGGGCAACCGCAACTTCGACGGCCGCATCCATCCCTATGCCAAGCAGGCTTTCCTGGCCTCGCCGCCGCTGGTGATCGCCTATGCCATTGCCGGCACGGTGCGCTTCGATATCGAGAAGGACGTGCTCGGCATCGACGCCGACGGCAATCCGGTCACGCTCAAGGACCTCTGGCCCAGCGACGAGGAAATCGACGCGGTGGTGAAAGCCAGCGTCAAGCCGGAGCAGTTCCGCCGCGTGTACGAGCCGATGTTCCGCATCGCCGTGGACGACGGCACGCGCGTGGAGCCGCTGTACGACTGGCGCCCGATGTCGACCTACATCCGCCGCCCGCCCTACTGGGAGGGCGCGCTGGCCGGCGAGCGCAGAATGAAGGGCATGCGCCCGCTTGCGGTGCTCGGCGACAACATCACCACCGACCACCTCTCGCCGTCCAACGCGATCATGGCGTCCAGCGCCGCCGGCGAATATCTGGCGAAGATGGGCCTGCCCGAGGAGGACTTCAACTCCTACGCCACCCACCGCGGCGACCACCTGACCGCGCAGCGCGCGACCTTCGCCAACCCGAAGCTGCTCAACGAAATGGTGCGCAACGACGACGGCAGCGTGCGCCAGGGATCGCTCGCGCGCATCGAGCCCGAAGGCAAGGTCACCCGCATGTGGGAGGCGATCGAAACCTACATGGCGCGCAAGCAGCCGCTGATCATCATCGCCGGCGCCGACTACGGCCAGGGCTCCAGCCGCGACTGGGCCGCCAAGGGCGTGCGCCTGGCCGGCGTTGAAGTGATTGCGGCCGAAGGCTTCGAGCGCATCCACCGCACCAACCTGATCGGCATGGGCGTGCTGCCGCTGGAGTTCGAGTCCGGCACCACCCGCGAAACCCTGGGCATCGACGGCACCGAGACCTTCGACGTCACCGGCATCCGTTCGCCGGGCGCCACGCTGACGCTGGTGATCAATCGCACCGACGGCAGCAGCACCGGCATCCCGGTGACCTGCCGCCTGGACTCCGACGAGGAAGTGCTGATCTACGAGGCCGGCGGCGTGCTGCAGCGCTTCGCGCAGGATTTCCTTGCCGCCAACACCACCGCCTGAGCACTCGATGAGCAACCGTCCCCACGCCCCGCAGCTGAAAATCCCCGCCACCTACATGCGTGGCGGCACCTCCAAGGGCGTGTTCTTCCGCCTCGAAGACCTGCCCGAGGCCGCGCACGTGCCCGGCCCGGCGCGCGACGCGCTGCTGATGCGCGTGATCGGCTCGCCCGACCCCTACGGCAAGCACACCGACGGCATGGGTGGCGCGACCTCGTCGACCAGCAAGTGCGTGATCATCGGCCCGTCCACGCGGCCCGGGCACGACGTCGACTATCTCTACGGCCAGGTGTCGATCGACACCGCCTTCGTCGACTGGTCCGGCAACTGCGGCAACCTCAGCACCGCGGTCGGTCCGTTCGCGATCGCCAACGGCTTCATCGATCCGGCGCGGCTGCCGGAGAACGGAAGCTTCGCCGTGCGCGTGTGGCAGGCCAACATCGGCAAGACCATCGTGGTGCACGTGCCGGTCACGAACGGCGAGGTGCAGGAAACCGGCGACTTCGAGCTCGACGGCGTGACCTTCCCGGCGGCCGAGATCGTGCTCGAGTTCATGGACCCGTCCGACGACAGCGGCGACGACGGCGGCGCGATGTTCCCCACCGGCAACCTGGTCGACGACCTGGAGGTTCCCGGCGTCGGCACGCTCAGGGCCACGATGATCAACGTCGGCATCCCGACGGTCTTCGTCAACGCCGCCGACATCGGCTACGCCGGCACCGAGCTGCAGGACGCGATCAACGGCGATGCGAAGGCGCTGGCCATGTTCGAGGCCATCCGTGCCCACGGCGCCCTGCGCATGGGCCTGATCGACGACCTCGCCGGCGCCGCCACGCGCCAGCACACGCCCAAGGTCGCCTTCGTTTCGCCCGCTGCGGACTACGCGTCGTCCAGCGGCAAGGCGATCGCCGCGGCGGACATCGACCTCAACGTGCGCGCGCTGTCGATGGGCAAGCTGCACCACGCGATGATGGGCACCTGCGCGGTGGCGATCGGTACCGCGGCGGCGATCCCGGGCACGCTGGTTGACCTGGCCGCGGGCGGCGGCGGGCGCGAGGCAGTCCGCTTCGGGCATCCCTCGGGCACGCTGCGCGTGGGCGCCGAGGCGCAGGAAGCCGATGGCCGCTGGACGGTGGCGCGGGCGATCATGAGCCGCAGCGCGCGGGTGCTGATGGAAGGCGCGGTCCGCGTGCCGGAAAAGGAATGAACATGGATATCTTCAAGGTCTTCACCATCGAGTCCGCGCACCGGCTGCCGAACGTGCCCGAGGGCCACAAGTGCTCGCGCCTGCACGGCCATTCGTTCCGGATCGAGCTGCACGTCTCGGGCGAGCCAGGCGCGGATACCGGCTGGGTCATGGACTTCGCCGACATCAAGGCCGCGTTCAAGCCCTTGTACGACCAGCTGGACCACCACTATCTCAACGACATCGAGGGATTGGAGAACCCGACCAGCGAGCGCCTGGCGGTGTGGATCTGGGAGCGCCTGCGGCCCGCGCTGCCGCAGCTGTCCGAGGTCGTGGTGCACGAAACCTGCACCTCCGGATGCCGCTACCGCGGCTGACGCCCAGTGCGCCGGGCCTGTGGGAGCGGCCCTAGCCGCGATGAGCAGCGTGTGGGAGCCGGCTATAGCCGCGATGGGTGGCCTGTGGGAGCCCCGGCTATATAGCCGCGCGATGAACGGCCTGTGGGAGCGGCTATAGCCGCGATGGCGGCATTCGCGGCTGTAGCCGCTCCTACGAAAAAGCCCCGCTCCCACACATGCCCTTGGCCCCGAACCTGAACATGCCGACGAGCGGTTGTTGCACCGCAACATCGGCTGGTTTATGCTGCAACGCACAAACCGGCACTCCCTGCCGGATACTCAGCAGGAAACCCGCCATGTACCAGAACACCAACGAGCAGTTCTCCGCCGCAGCCCGCCAGTTCGCCGACACCGCCGCCCAGGTCAACCGCTTGGCCCTGGCCGGCGCCGAGAAGGCCTTCGGCCTGCAGCTGTCGACCATCGAGCAGAACACCAACGCCGCCTTCGCCTTCTGGGGCGAACTGGCCGAGGTCCGTGACTTCGACGGCCTGAAGGCCGTGTGGCCGAAGGGCGTGCAGGTTGCCCGCGAGAGCGCCGAGCGCTCGGTCAGCGCCAGCCAGGAAGCCTTCGGCCAGACCGTGGCCACCAACGAAGCCATTGCCCAGATCGCCAAGGGCCAGGTCGAGTCGGCCGCCGCGCAGGCGCAGGAAGCCGTCCAGGGCGCCACCAAGGCCGCCGCCGGCAAGCGCAAGTAAGCAAACGCGTCACAGCGGTCCCGGCAACGGGACCGGGGCATCGCGCGATCCTCTCCCCGCGCGGTGCCCGCTTCAAGCGACCCGGCAGCTTCGGCTGCCGGGTTTTTTCATGCCTGCATCAGATCATCCGGCAGCCGGCGGCGTTGCGCCTCCACCACCCGGTCCCGGACCCGGTGCCGGATCATCCAGCCGCTCGCCCAGCAGGCGGCGCACGCTGACAAAAAACACCGGAATCAGCAGCAGGCCGAGGAAGGTCGCGAACAGCATGCCGCCGATCACGCCCGTGCCCAGCGCGTGGCGCGCGTTGGCACCGGCACCGCTGGACAGCGCAAGCGGCGTCACGCCCATGATGAAGGCAAAGGACGTCATCAGGATCGGGCGGAAGCGCATGCGCGCGGCCTCGATCACGGCCTCGCGCAGACTCTTTCCGGCGGCGCGCTCCAGCACCGCGAACTCGATGATCAGGATCGCGTTCTTGGCCGCCAGGCCGATCACCGTGACCATGCCGATCTTGAAGAAGATGTCGTTCGACAGCCCCGGCCGCAGCATCGTGAACACCACCGCGCCGAGGATGCCCAGCGGCACCGCCAGCAGCACCGCCACCGGGATCGACCAGCTCTCGTAGAGCGCGGCCAGGCACAGGAACACCACCACCACCGACAGCACCAGCAGCAGGGTCGCGGTATTGCCGGCGATGATCTCCTGGTAGGACATGCCCGCCCAGTCGTAGCCGAAGCCCGCGGGCAGCTCTTCGTCGACGATCCGCTCCATGGCGCCCATGGCCTCGCCCGAACTGTGGCCCGGCGCCTGGGAACCGACGATGTTCACCGCCGAATAGCCGTTGTAGCGGGTCAGCGAGGGCGTGCTCATGGTCCATTTGGCGCCGACCACGCTGGTCAGCGGGATCATGTTGGGCGTGCCGTCGGCGTTCGGCGCGGCCGGCGTATAGAAGCGCGACAGCGAGCCGGGGTCGGTGCGGTAGGGCGCATCGGCGCGCATGTTGACGCGCTTCACGCGGCCGTCGGCGAAGTAGTCGTTGACGTACACCGGCGCCAGCATCAGCTGGATCGCGCTGTAGATGTCGTTGACCGACAGCCCCATGGCCTGCGCCTGCACGCGGTCGACGGTGAGCTTGAGCTGCGACGCGTCCTCGAGCGTGTTGGGCCGCACCGCGGTCAGCGATGGATCCTGCGCCGCCGCGCCCAGCAGCTGGTTGCGCGCCGCCGTCAGCGCCTCGCGGCCGAGGCCGGCGCGGTCCTGCAGGTACATGTCGAAGCCGCCGAACTGGCCCAGGCCCTGCACCGTGGGCAGGTTGACCACGAAGATCTGCGCGTCGCGGATGGCGTACAGCGCGCCGTTGGCCTCCTGGATGAAGTCCTGCACCGTGCCGTCGCGCTCGCCCCAGTCGGTGAGTTTGATGAACGCCATGCCGACGTTCTCGCCCTGGCCGACGAAACTGAAGCCGGCGATCTGCATCATGCCTTCGTAGCCGGGCACCTGTTCCAGCGTGGTGCGCACGTCTTCGAACACCGCCTGCGTGCGCTGCAGGGTCGAGCCCGGCGGCAGCTGCACGATGGCCATGGCATAGCCCTGGTCTTCTTCGGGCAGGAAGCTGCCCGGCAGGCGCGCGAGCAGCACGCCGGCGAGCACGGTCAACGCGGCGAACACCAGCATCCAGCGCGGCGCGTGGCGCACCGCACCGCTGATGTGGCGCACGTAGGTGCCCGCGATGCGGTCGTAGTGCTTGTTGAAGGTGCGGTAGACCACGTTCTGGCGCTTGCCGCCGTCGGGCGCGTCGGGGTCGGGCTTCTCGTGCTGCTTCAGGAACGTCGCGCACAGCGCCGGGGTGAAGCCCAGCGCCAGGAACGCGGAGAAGCCCATCGCCACGGCGATGGTGATCGCGAACTGCTTGTAGATCTCGCCCGACGCGCCGCCCTGCAGTGCGCTCGGGATGAACACCGCCGCCAGCACCACGGTGATCGCGACCACCGCGCCGGTGATCTGGTCCATGGCCTTGATCGTGGCCTCGCGCGGCGCCAGGTGCTCCTCGGCCATGATGCGTTCGACGTTCTCGATCACCACGATCGCGTCATCGACCACGATGCCGATCGCCAGCACCATCGCGAACAGCGTCAGCTGGTTGATGGTGAAGCCGATCATGCTCAGGCCCAGGAAGGTGCCCAGCAGCGCCACCGGGATCACCAGCGTCGGGATGATCGTGGCGCGCAGGTTCTGCAGGAAGATCAGCATCACCAGGAACACCAGCACCATCGCCTCGATGAGGCTCTTCACCACTTCCTTGATGGAGATGGTGACGAAGGTGGTGCTGTCGAACGGGCTGAACCACTCCACGCCCTGCGGGAAGCTGCCCTGCAGCTCGTCCATGCGCGAGGTCACGCCCTCGGCGACGGTGAGCGCGTTGGCGCCGGGCAGCAGCTGGATCGCGAATGCGCCCGTGGGCTGGCCGTTGAACTTGCTGTCGAAGCCGTAGCCCTGGGCGCCGATCTCGATCCGCGCCACGTCTTTCAGGCGCACCGTGCTGCCCTCGGCATCGGCGCGCAGGATGATGTCGCCGAACTGCTCGGGGGTGGAGAAGCGGCCCTCGGCCGAAACCGTGGCGGTGAAGCCCTGGCCCTCGGGTGCCGGGTCGGCGCCGATCGATCCGGCGGCGAACTGCACGTTCTGGCCGCGCACCGCCGCCAGCACCTGGGTGGCCGACAGGCCGTAGCCCTGCATCCTGTCCGGGTTGAGCCAGATGTTCATGGCGTACTCGGAGCCGAACTGCTGGGTGCTGCCGACGCCGGGCACGCGCGCGATCTGCTCCAGCACGCTGGCGCCGATCAGGTTGTTGAGCGCGTTGCGGTCGAACGACGGCGTCGACGAACGCAGCCCCACCACCATCAGGAACCCGGCATTCGCCTTGGCCACCACCACGCCCTGCTGGGTGACCTCGGTCGGCAGGCGCGGCGTCGCCAGGGCGACCTTGTTCTGCACCTGCACCTGGGCGATGTCGGCGTCGGTGCCGGTCTGGAAGGTCAGGGTGATGCTGGCGCGGCCGGACGAGCTTGAGCTCGAACTGAAGTACAGCAGGTTGTCGATGCCGGTGAGCTGCTGCTCGATCACCTGGGTGACCGCGCGCTCGGTGGTGGCGGCGTCGGCGCCCGGGTAGCTCGCGCCCACGGTGACCTGCGGCGGCGCGACGTTGGGATAGGACTCCACGCCCATGTTGAGCAGCGCGATCACGCCCGAAAGCGCGATCAGGATCGAGATGACCCAGGCGAAGACCGGATGGTCGATGAAGAAGCGAGGCATCGGGGTCAGCCCTGCGCGGCGGCGTCGGCGGCGGTGTCATCGCCCGCGGGCGTGGCCGCGTCGGGATGGCCTTCGGCCGGTTCCGGCGAAGCCGCCGGGGCCGACGGAGGCGCGGCGTCCTGCCCGGCCGGCCCGGCGCCGGGAGCGCCAGGCGCCGCGGACGGCTGCCACGGCGTGGCGGTGGCAGGCTGGCCCGCCTGCGCGCGCTGCAATCCCGAGACCACCACGCGGTCGCCCGCGGCCAGGCCTTTGCTGACGATCCAGCTGCCGGCCTCGGCGCGCGCGGTGGTGATGTCCTTGCGGACCACGATGCCGTCGGCGCCCACGACCATCACATAGGGGCCGGTGGCATCCCGCTGCACCGCGGCCTGGGGCACGGTGAACACGCCGTGCTGCACGCCCAGCGTCGCCACCAGGGTCACGTAGGTGCCCGGCAGCAGGCGGCGGTCGGGATTGGGCAGGGTGGCCCTCAGCGACACCGCGCCTGTCTCGGGATCGACGACGTCGCCCGAGAAGTCGAGCTCGCCGGCGTGCTCGTAGACGCTGCCGCCCGGCAACAGCACCTGCACGGCCACCGGACCTTCGCGATCGAGCTGCATGCCGCGCACTTCATCGAGTTCGCCGGCGCCCATGCTGAAATTCACGTACAGCGGGTCGATCTGGTCGACCGTGGTCAGCAGCGTCGCCGTGCCCTGCCCGACCAGCGCGCCTTCGGTGACCTGCTGCTTGCCTGCTCGGCCGGAGATCGGCGCGCGTACGGTGGCGTAGCCGAGGTTGATGTTCGCGCTCTCGACCGCCGACTGCGCGGCCTGCACGGCGGCGTTGGCGCTGCGCTCCGCGGCCAGCGCGTTGTCGAGGTCGGACTGCGAGATGAAGCGCTCCGGCGCGAGGCTGCGCGCGCGCGTGGCGAAGGCGCGGGCGTTAGCCTGGTTGGCGCGCGCCTGGGCGAGCGCGGCCTGCGCTTCACCGGCGGCAGCGCGCAGCGGCGCGGGGTCGATCTCGAACAGCACCTGGCCTTTCTCGACGTCGCTGCCTTCCTGGTAGACGCGGCGCTGGATCACGCCGGGGACACGGGCGCGCACGTCGGCGCTGCGGTAGGCGGCCAGGCGGCCGACCAGGTCGCGGCGCAGGGGCTCGTTCGAGGGCTGCACGGAGACGACGCCCAGTTCGGGCGGCGGCGGCTGCTGGGCGTCCTGTTCGCCGCCGCATGCGGCCAGCGTCGCGGTCAGGATGGATGCAATCAGGGTGCGCCGCATGGGTGCCTCTCGGGGGAATGGCGAAACAGGTCGGCAAGTATGACGCCGCCGGGGGCGCTCGCGCCGTGCCTGAAGTCAGGGATCGCCAACGAGCACATGGTGCCGCCCACAGGGCACAACGATGTGAATGCCGCGTGTTCGGCCCGTGGACGCGGTCGCGGCGCCCCTTACTGCGTCCGTTCCGCCACGGCGACCGCACGCGCTGCCGCCGCCAGGCCGGCCGCCAGGGCGCCTGGATCCACGACTGGCCCGGCATGTGCGACCACGCCCAGGCAGGGCGCCGGCAACGCGGCGTCGAGCAGCCCCAGGTAGTCATCGCGGCGATCGAACGCGGGGTCGACCGCGCAGCCCACCCAGCCCAGCAGGCGACAGCCGTCGGCGGCGATCGCGCGGGCGCTGAGCCGGGCGTGGCTGAGGCAGCCCAGGCGCAGGCCCACCACCAGCAGCACCGGCAGCTCCAGGGCACGGGCCAGGTCGGCATGCTCGATGCCGTCGGCAAGCGGCGACAGCCAGCCGCCGGCGCCTTCCACCACCACCGCGTCGGCACCCGCCGCGAGCCGCGCGTAAGCCGCCACCACGGGGGGCACGGAGACCTCGATGCCAGCCGCGCGCGCCGCGAGCTGCGGCGCAGTGGCTTCAACCAATGCCCAGGGATTGACGTCCGCGTAGGTCGGCACGGGGTCGCTTGCGGCCTGCAGGGCCAGCGCATCTTCGTTGCGCAAGCCCTGTGGCGTCGCCTCGCAGCCCGCGGCCACGGGCTTCATTCCCACCGCGCGCAGCCCGCGCGCGCGCAGCGCATGCAGCAGGGCCACGCTGACCACGCTCTTGCCGACGCCGGTGTCGGTGCCGGTCACCAGGACCCCGCGCGCTACACTTCCGGTCATGTTCACCACGCAGAGTCTAAGCGGCGACAAGCCGCAGCAGTACGCCCAGCTGGCGGCCCAGGCACGCGCGCTTCTCCACGGCGAACGCGACCGCATCGCCAACGCCGCCAATCTTTCGGCGCTGGTCTACCACGCGCTGCCGGAGCTCAACTGGGTCGGCTTCTACTTCTTCGACGGCACCGAACTGGTGGTCGGCCCGTTCCAGGGCCAGCCGGCCTGCGTGCGCATTCCGCTTGATCGCGGCGTCTGTGGCGCCGCCGCGCGCACCGGCGAAACCCAACGCGTCGAGGACGTCAACGCGGTCGCCGACCACATCGCCTGCGACGCCGCATCGCGTTCGGAACTGGTGGTTCCGCTGTTCCACGCTGGTGCGCTGGTCGGCGTGTTTGACCTCGACAGTCCGGTTCCGGCCCGCTTTGACGTTGAAGACCAGAGGGGACTCGAGGAGATCGCACGCGTGTACGTGGAATCGCTGGGAGCATGAGCGCCCAACCGCTCAAGATGCGCAACATCGGGCCGAAGTCGGCCGCATGGCTGCGCCAGGTGGGTCTGAGGACGCCGGAAGACCTCATAGAAGCGGGTCCGCTGGAGGCATTCATGCGCATCAAGCGCGCGGGCTTCAAGCCCAGCCTCAACCTGCTGTATTCGCTTGAGGGCGCGCTCTGCGACTGCCATTGGCAGGACGTACCCAACGAGCGCCGCCTTGAGCTGGTGACCGCCGCGGAAGCCGCCATCGCCGAACTGCCGCCGCCGCGCAACCGCCCGCCTGCCGGGCCGGTGACCACCACGGTCATGCAGGAAGACGACGACGCGATGCCTGCGCCGGACTACTTCGACCGGCCCGACGGCGACTGAACCCCGCCGCGCGCTAGAAGGCCTGCCACCACGCGCCCGGCGACCAGCCGGCCGCGAGCACCAGCGCCAGCAGCAGCAGGCTTTCCACCACCTCCACGCTCGCGCCCAGGCAGTCGCCGGAAATCCCGCCGAGGCGGCGGCGCCAGTAGGCCGCGACCAGCGGCGCCAGCGGCAGCGCGACCAGCAGCGGCGGCACCAGCACGCTGGCCGCGGCCAGCGCGATCGCCCACAGCCAGACCACGTGCAGGTCCAGCTTCCAGGAGAAGCGTTCGGCCATGCCGGCCTGCTGGATCGGCGGCAGCAGGCGGCTCCACCACAGCGTGCCCCAGCGCGCCCAGGCCGGCACCAGCACGATCCCGAACCACCACGGCGATCCCGCGAGCTCGGCCAGCAACACCAGCTTCACCAGCAGCTGCATCACCACCGAGACCACGCCGAACACGCCCATGTGCGGATCCTTGAGCACCGCCAGGAAGCGCTGTGGATCGCGGTGCGCGGCGCCGAAGGCATCGGCCACGTCGCCCAGGCCGTCCAGGTGCAGCGCACCGGTCACCCACACCCACATGAACAGTGCCAGCACCGCCGCCAGCCACGGGCGCTGGTCGAAGCCCCACAGCGGCAGGGCCAGCAGCAGCCCGATCAGCACGCCGACCAGCGGGTAATACCCCGCGGAGCGCGACAGGTCGTCGTCGCGGAAATCACGCACCTGCGGCGTCGGCAGGCGGGTCAGGAACTGCACCGCCAGGATCAGCCGGCGCAGGCTCATGGCTGCGCCAGCTCGAGCACTTCGCCCCAAGGGCGGCCGTCGTCGCCGGCCTCGAGGCGCAGGCGCAGGCGCGTGCCGTAGTCGATGCGCAGCGCCCAGGTCGACACGAGCGGCAGGCCGCAGGCGAGCGCCAGCGCCATGCGCAGCGTGCCGCCATGGCTGACAACCAGCTGCGGTCCTGGCGCCGCATGCGCGAGCAGCGCCTGGAGTCCGCGGCCAATGCGCGCTTCGAACGCATCCCAGGCTTCGCCGTTGGGCGGCGGATTGGCGCGTGGATCGTGGTGGAACGCGGCCAGCGCGGCAGCCGGCAGGTCCGCGCCCGCGCGGCCGTCCCAGTCCCCGAAGTCGAATTCCACCCAGCCGTTGTCGAGTTCCACCGGCAGGCCCGTGGGCAACGCGAGCGCCAGTGCGGTGTCGTGTGCGCGGCGCAGCGGCGAGCTGGTCACCCGCGTCCACGCGATGCCGGCATGGCGCCGGCACGGGCCGTCGGTGGCGCCGTCGCGCAGCGGCGGATCCTCGCGTCCGTCCAGGTGCCCGCGGCGGCCGGTATCGGCGTGGCGCACCAGGTCGACGATCACGCCGGCGGCCTGTCGGCGACCGCGGCCTCGGCGAAGGTCGCCATGTCGTTGTGCAGCGCGCAGGCCAGGCGCAGCAGCGGCAGCGCCAGCGCTGCACCCGAGCCTTCGCCCAGACGCAGGTCGAGCTGAAGCAGCGCCGACGCGTCCAAGGTGTCAAGCACGCGCTGGTGGCCGCGCTCGGCCGAGCGGTGCGAGAACAGCAGCCAGGCGCGCACGCCCGGATTGAGCCGTACCGCCGCCAGCGCCGCGACCGAGACGATGAAGCCGTCGACCAGCACGGGCGTGCCGCGCTGCGCCGCGGCGAGCATCGCTCCGGCCAGCGCGGCGATTTCGAGGCCGCCGACGCGGCGCAGCGCTTCCAGCGCCGGCAGCGGCGCCGCCTCGATCGCCGCGCCGTGCAGCGCCAGCGCGCGCTCCACCACCGTCTGCTTGTGGGCCATGCGCGCGGCATCGAGGCCGGTGCCGGCACCGACCAGGTCGGCGACCGGCAGCGCGGCCAGCGCGCAGGCCAGCGCGCTCGCCGCCGTGGTGTTGCCGATCCCCATCTCGCCGGGCAGCAGCAGGTCGGCACCATCGGCCAGCGCCTCGTCGACCGCGCGGCGTCCGGCGGCCAGCGCATGCGCAAGCTCGCCGGCCGCCATCGCCGGCTCCACGCTGAGGTCGCGCGTACCGCGGCAGGGCTTGTCGACGACAGCTCCGGGCAGGGGCCCCTCGGCCAGCGTGCCGACGTCGCGCAGATGCAGCGGCAGGCCGAGTTCACGAGCCAGCACAGCGATCGCCGCACCGCCGGCCGCGAAGTTGGCGAGCATCTGCACCGTGACTTCGGCCGGATACGCGGAGACGCCCTGCGCCACCACGCCGTGGTCGGCGGCGAACAGCAGCACCGGGGCACGCGACGCCGCGGGGCGGTCGCTGGACTGCAGCGCCGCGAGTTCGACCGCCAGCGTTTCCAGCCGGCCGAGCGCGCCGGCAGGCTTGGTGAGCTGCTGCTGGCGCGCGACCGCGCGGGCGCGGTGCGCCTCCGAAGGCAGCGCGCAGCGCTGCGTGAACCATGACTCCGTCATTGCGCCCCGATGTGCATATCGCAGCCGCGCATTCTATCCGCCCGCCGCGGCCCGCCCTGCCCGCCCCGCAGGGCCGGGTGCCTTTGCCGCGCCGCGGAGCGATGCCGTAGACTGCGCGCTCTTTCTGGTGACCGGCGGGGTTCTCCCCAACGGTTGAAACGGGAAGCCGGTGACCTTCCGCCCGCCGCCACGGCGCACGAAGCATTCCGGCGCTGCCCCCGCAACGGTAAGCGTGGAACACCCCGGCAAACCGCCACTGTGCATCGCACGGGAAGGCGCCGGGGCTGGAGCAGCTGCAGCGCTCCGCCCGCGAGCCCGGAGACCGGCCTGGAAGACACACACTGGTTGTGACGCGGAGGGCGTTGCGGCGGTAGCGCGCCGTGTCGTCCACGTCACCCTCCCGTCCCCTGTTCCCTGCCCGCAACCCCACGACACAAGTCGCGCGGGCGTGCGCGACGCATGGAGAACCCGATGAAGCCGCAGCACCAGATCCTTTCCCTCGCAGTGGCGTTCGCCCTGTCCCCGGCCGCGATGGCCAGCGGTGCAATGCAGGCCACCGACCTCGACGAGGTCATCGTCACCGGCACCCGCACCGAGGTGGCGCTGGCTGACAGCCTCGTCCCCGCGCAGGTCATCGATCGCGACGAGATCGAGCGCAGCCAGGCCACCTCGCTGCAGGAGCTGCTGCGCGGCCGTGCCGGCATCAACCTGACCAACAGCGGCGGACTGGGCAAGCAGTCTTCGCTGTTCCTGCGCGGCACCAACTCCGCGCATACGCTGGTCCTGGTCGATGGGATGCGCATCAATACCGCCGACCTGGGCATGGCCACCCTCCAGGACCTGCCGCTGGAACAGATCGAACGCATCGAGATCGTACGCGGCCCGCAGTCGAGCCTGTACGGCGCCGATGCCATCGGCGGCGTGATCCAGATCTTCACCCGCCGCAACCGCGGCGATTTCCAGCCGCACTTCCGCGTGGGCGGCGGCAGCAACGGCCTGCGTGAAGCCGCCGGCGGCTTCGGCGGCAGCGGCGAGCGCGGCTGGTTCGGCGCCGACGTCGCCTACCAGCGCACCGACGGCATCGATTCCTGCCGCGGCTCGGGCACGCTGTTCACCGGCTGCTTCGCCGACGAGCCCGACCGCGACGGCTACCGCAACCAGTCGCTGAGCCTGCGCGGCGGCTACGCACTGAGCGACACCTTGGCCATCGAAGGCTCGGCCCTGCGCGCCGACGGTGAGAACCAGTACGACGGCTACTACAACTATTCCGAAACCCGGCAGCAGGTCGTGGGCGGCAAACTGCGCTACACGCCTTCGGATCGATTCGACCTCACCGTCAGCGCCGGCCGCAGCGACAACGAATCCGACAACTACAGCGACAGCACTTACCTCGGCAGCGCCGAGTCCCACCGCGACAGCGCATCGGCACAGGCCGATTTCGGCCTGGCCGAAGGCCATCTGCTCAGCGCCGGCGTGGACTGGAGCAAGGACACGCTGGACGGCAGCACCACCGAGTACACGGTCGACAGCCGCGACAATACCGGCGTGTTCATGCAGTACCAGGGCCGGCTCGGCAGCCAGTCGTTCCAGGCCAGCCTGCGCAACGACGACAACGAGCAGTTCGGCAGCCACGCCACCGGAAGCCTCGGCTGGGGCCTGTCGTTCGGCAGCGGTTTCAAGCTCACCGCCAGCTACGGCACGGCCTTCAAGGCACCGACCTTCAGCGACCTCTACGACCCTTGGAGCGGCGTGCCGACGCTGGATCCGGAAGAGTCCCGCAGCGCCAACATCGGTCTTGCGCAGTACGGCGACGGCTGGCACTGGAGCCTGGATGCGTACCAGACCCGCATCGATGACCTGATCACCTACGATTCGTCGACCTGGATGATGGCGCAGGTGGAGGAGGCGCGGATCACCGGCGCCGAACTGACAGGCGCAATCGAGCTGGCGGGCTGGAACCTCGCCGCGCAGCTCAGCCACACCGACCCGCGCAACCGCACCGGAGGCAGCAGCCAGTACGACAACCTGCTCGCCCGCCGGGCGCGCAACACCGGCCGCGTCGACGTCGACCGGGCCTTCGGTGCGATCCGCATCGGCGCCACGCTCAACGGCAGCGGCGCCCGCTATGACGACGCCGCGAACGCGGTGCGCCTGTCGGGCTACGCCACTACCGACCTGAGGATGGAGTACGCGTTCAACAACGCGTGGTCGCTGCTGGCACGGGCGAGCAATGTGTTCGACCGCGAGTACGAAACGGTGTCGTGGTACCGGCAGCCGGGGCGGGAGTATGGGTTGGCGTTGAGGTACCAGCCGGGGCGGTGACGGGACACTCCCGGAAGCTTCGCCCCCATCTGCCCTTTGGGCATCTTCCCCCGCTTCGCGGGGGAAGAACGTCGGCTTCGGGAGGGGGCTTTTGCGAGCTCGTTTCTACCTGCGCAATCCCATCAACCCCTCCAGGCTGTCCATCACCGCCACCGCACCCGCCCGCTCCAGGTCGAAGTCCCGCGGATAGCCATGGCGCACCAGCACCAGATCCATGCCGGCCGCATGCGCGGCGCCGGCGTCGGCTTCCGAGTCGCCCACCATCAGGCACTCCTCCACGCGCCGTCCGTGCTGCGCCACCAGGTGAAGCAGCGGCATCGCGTGCGGCTTGCGCTCGGGCAAGGTGTCGCCGCCGACGATGCCGTCGAAGTAGCGGGTGATCTCCATCGCATCCAGCAGCGGGCGCACGTAGCGCTCGGGCTTGTTGGTGCAGATGGTCATCCTCACGCCGTCAGCGGCGAGCGCGTCGAGCATCTCCACCGTGCCCGGATACAGTCGCGCATCGAGCAGCAGGCAGTCGCCGTAGTGGCGCATCAGTCGCGGCATCTCCTCGTCCACCGTGCGCTTGCTGCCGACATGGCGCAGCGCGCTGTCGAGCAGCACGTGCGTGCCCAGGCCGATCCAGGCGCGCACCAGCGCCTCGGGCTGGCGTGGATGGCCCAGCTCGTCGAGCGTGCGGTTCACCGCTTCGGCGATGTCGGCGGCGCTGTCGACCAGGGTGCCGTCGAGGTCGAACAGGACCAGTGGATACGGGAACGGCACGCGGCATCTCCTCGGGTTCATGCGAACGCCATTATCGCCGCAGCGGTGGGCGCGGACCAGAGTGCCGGGCGGCGTCAGCGCACGCCGTCGCCCACGCAGGCCATCGACAGGTCCAGGCGCGTGGTGGTGCCCTGCCCCGGACGCGACGTGATCTCGAGCCTCCACCCCAGGTGGTCGCACAGCCGCGAGATCAGCTCCAGCCCGATGCCGCCGCGTTCGCGGCCGCCGCCACGTGCCATCCGCGCATAGATCGCGCTGATCTCCTCCGGCGTCATGCCGTGGCCCGGATCGTCGATGACCACCGCACCCGAATCGATGCGGATGCCGATCTCGCCGCTGTCGCTGTTCTCGATGGCATTGCGCAGCAGGTTGCCGATCGCCGCCTGCACCACCGGCATCGGCGCCAGGATCTCGCAGCGCGGTGTCGGCTGCAGGGCCAGCACCAGGCCCTTTTCGCGCGCCATCGGCAGGTGGTCATCGATGATCTCGGGCAGCAGCTGCGCAAGGTCGATGCGATCGCTGGCCTGCGCCAGGCGTCCCGGCTCCTTGGCCAGGACCAGCAGCAGCGCGATCAGGCGCTCGATCTCGCGGCCGGTGCGGCTGATGCGCGCGATCTGCTGCCGCGCGGCGTCCGGCACGCCGGGCTGCGCGGCGGCAAGCTCCGCCGCGCCCGCGATCACCGAGATCGGCGTCCGCAGCTCGTGGCTCATGCTGTCGATGAACACCCGTTCGCGCTGCACGTACAGCTCGTTGCGGGCGATGTAGTCGTTGAGCGCCTCCGCGATCACCACCAGTTCGGAGCTGGCATCCGCCGGCAGGTCGATGCGCTGCCCGCTACGGTCGGGGCGCAGGTGCCCGATGCGCTGCGCGAAGGCGCGCAGCGGCCGCGTCAGCCGGTCGACGCCCCAGCCGATCGCCAGGCCCAGCAGCAGCACCATGACCAGCATCGCCGCCAGCACGCTCGCGGCAACATAGATCTCGCGACGCTCGAAATCACCGATGTCCAGCGCCAGCGCCCACGGCCGGCCGTCCACCTCGCGGACCAGCACCACCCACTGCTTGCCGTCGAAATGCACTTCGTCGTGCAGCCCCGGCGCCTTGCCACGCAGCGCCTCGGGAAGCGACCGTCCGGCATCGTCTCCGAACAGCGACATGGTCTCGGTGTCGACCCAGCGCTCGTCCGGCGACAGCGCGCGACGACCTTCGATATGGTCGAACTCGGCTTCAAGCAGCGCGGTCCAGACCAGCTGCTCGGCGTGCTCGTTGACGACGAAGCCATAGGCGAAGATCGCCGCCGATGCCAGCAGTGCATAGCCGACCAGCCCCCACACCATCCGCCGGCGCAGGCCGTGCCTAGCCACCATCGTCACTCCCGAGCGGCTCGCCCAGGCGATAGCCGATGCGCGGCAGCGTGTGCAGCAGCTTCACCGGCCAGGGGCCGTCGATGCTGCGGCGGAGCTCATAGACATGCGAGCGCAGCATGTCGCCGTCGGGCGGATCATCGCCCCACAGCGCCTGCTCCAGGCGCTCGCGGGTGACCGTCGCGGGGCTTGCGCGCATCAGCACTTCGAGCAGCTTGCGGCAGGCCGGGTACAGGTGCAGCGTGCGGCCGGCGCGGGTGACGTCGAGCGTGGTCAGGTCGTAGCGCAGGTCGGCGACCTCCAGCACGCGGCCGCGCTGCCGGCCGCTGGCGCGGGCGACCAGGGCCTCGATGCGCACTTCCAGTTCGGGCAGCTGGAAGGGCTTGGTCAGGTAGTCGTCGGCACCGGCGCGGAATCCGGCGATCTTGTCCGGCAGCTCGTCGCGCGCGGTCAGCATCAGCACCGGCACGTCGTGGCCGGCCTCGCGCAGGCGCCGCAGGACTTCGCGTCCGTCCAGCCGCGGCAGCATCCAGTCCAGCACCACCGCGTCATAGGCCTGGGTGGAGGCCAGGTGGTAGCCGGTGGGGCCGTCGGGGGCAGCGTCGAGCACATGGCCGCGCGCCTCGAAATAATCGAAGAGGTTGGCGACCAGGCTCTGGTTGTCTTCCACCACCAACAGACGCATGCGAGCTCCCGTGAAGGCACAGGCTGCGCGCCGCGACGTCGGAACGGTGTCGGAGGCGCAGGCCTCCGACGATTCTCCCACGCGGCGCCCGGCACCATCGGCGGATGACAGCATCGTCCACGCACCGCGCCTCCGTGCCGTACTGGTTCCTGGTCCTGCTGGTGCTGTTCGCGCTGGCCGCGGGCATCGGCCTGCGCGAACCTTCGCCGCCCGACGAGCCGCGCTTCGCCTTGGCCGCACGCGCCATGGTCGAGAGCGGCGACTGGCTGGTGCCACGGCGCGGCCGCGAGGCCTATGCCGAGAAGCCGCCGGTCTTCATGTGGATGCAGGCCGCCAGCTGGACCCTGGTGCGCGACTGGCGCGTGGCCTTCCTGCTGCCTTCGCTGCTGGCCGCAGTGGCAACGCTGGCGCTGGTGCACCGCGCCGCCGGGCGGCTGTGGGCGCGCCGCCACGCGCCCTGGGCCGCGGGCGCGCTGTTCGTGTGCCTGCAGTTCGGCCTGCAGGCCAAGCGTGCGCAGATCGACATGGTGCTGGTGGCGCTGACCACGCTGTCGCTGTGCGCGCTGCTGCACTACCTGCTCCACGGTCGCGAACGGCGCTGGCTGGCGCTGGGGATGTTCGCGGCCGGGCTGGGCACGGTGACCAAGGGCGTGGGCTTCCTGCCGATCCTGGTCCTGCTGCCGTGGCTGGGGCTGCGATGGCGGGAACGCATCCCGCCCGGCCCGCCCCGACGCGGGCCGGGCGATGCCGCCGCAGCCGCCGCCGGGTTCGTGGCCGGCGCCGCGGTCTGGCTGGCGCCGCTGGGCATCGCCTTGCTGCGCAACCCCGACCCGGCGCTGCAGGCCTACGCGCACGAGCTGCTGTTCCGGCAGACCGGTACGCGCTATCTCAACGCCTGGCACCACGTGCAGCCGCCCTGGTACTACGCGCAGACCATCGCCACGCTGTGGCTGCCGGGCGTGCTGCTGCTGCCGTGGCTGCTGCCGGCCTGGTGGCGGCGCCTGCGCCGGGGCGATCCGCGCTACGTGCTGCTGCTCGGCTGGGCGGCGCTGGTGCTGCTGTTCTTCTCGCTCAGCCCGGGCAAGCGCGAGGTCTATGTGTTCCCGGCGCTGCCGGCCATCTGCCTGGCGGCCGCGCCGCTGCTGCCGGCGCTGCTGCGCCGCAGCGGCGTGCGCTGGACGCTGTGCGGCTGGCTGCTGTTGTTCGGCGCCCTGCTGCTGGGCGCCTCGGGCAGCGGATTGGCCGATGCCGCCTGGGCCGCCCGCCTTGGCGAAACGCGCGGCATCGCGGCGGCGGACATGCGCATGCTGCTGTGGGCGCTGGGCGGGCTCGGCGCCGCGGCCTGGCTGCTGGCGGCGGTGCTGCGCGGGCGACGCATCGCCTTCGCACTGGTGCTGTTCTCGGCGCTGACGTGGACCATGTATGGACTGGTCCTGGCCCCGGCGCTCGACGCCTCGAGCTCCGGCCGCGCGCTGATGCAGGACGTGGTGGCGCGGATCGGCGTGGACGGCGAGCTTGGCGCGGTCGCGTGGCGCGAACAGCACCTGCTGCAGGTGGAGCGCCCGATGGTCGAATTCGGCTTCCGCCGGCCGTGGCACCTGCAGTGGCGTGACGCCGCGGCGTGGGTGGCCGAGGCCCCGGAACGGCGCTGGCTGTGGCTGCCGGAGGACGCGCTGGGCCCCTGCGTCGACCGTGGCCGGGCGCGGATGATCGGCCATGCCAGCAGGCAGGACTGGTGGCTGGTGCCGGGTTCCGCGATCGATCCGCAGTGCCAGGTGCCGCCGTTCGCGGGCGACGGGAATTAACGAAGCGCGAACGTCGCTCCAACGGCTCTCCGACAGGCGCACCGCAATCATCGCGCTGCCCACCCTGCCGATGCCTGCAATGCGCACTGCCCTCCCCACCATGGACGCCACGGATGTCACCGCGCACGCACCCCATGCGTCCCGCGCATGGACGCTGCTGCCGTGGGCGCTGCTGCCGGCGGCGCTTGCGGTCCTCGCGCATGCGACGGCGTTCGATACCATCTTCGCCGACACGCTGTTCGCTTGGGAGGGCCACCAGTGGGCGCTGCGTGACGGCCCCATCACCCGTGGGCTCCTGCATGACGGGGGCCTGATGGCCTGCAGGGCCGCCTGGCTGGGCGTCGTGCTGGCGTGGGTTTCGACGCACATCAGCGACCGGCTGCAGCGGCATCGCCAGCGGCTGGCGCGTCTCGCGGTATCGGTCCTTGTCGCCACCGGAATCGTCGCCACGCTGAAACAGCTGACCGCCGTGCATTGCCCCTGGGATCTCGTCCGCTACGGCGGAACCGCGCTGCCGGGAGACGGCGGCGGCGCCTGCTTTCCCGCCGGCCACGCGGCCGCCGGCTATGCGTGGCTCGCGCTTGCCTTCGTGCCGGCAACCCCGCGCGGCCGCCGCATCGGGCTCGCCGCCGGACTCGCCGCCGGACTCGTGTTCGGCCTGGACCAGCAGCTGCGCGGCGCGCACTTCCTCTCCCACGACCTGTGGTCGGCGGCGCTGTGCTGGGCCGTTGCGGTCGTCGTGGCCGCGCTGTGGCCGACATCGGCGGGGATCGCGTCGTGAGCGTGGTCGCACTGCCGCTGTGGCGCCCGCAGCAGATGGTCGACCGGCTGCTCGCCTGGCGGCCCACCATCACCACCGAAGCCCTGGCGCTGTGGGCCAGCCTGTACTTCGCGGTCGCCGGCAACCTGCCGTTCTGGCGCGCGGTGTTCGCGACCGGTGCGCTGGCCGGCGGCTCGGGCGCGCGCGCCGCAGCCTGCCTGCTGCTGCTGGTCTTCGCCCTGCAGGCCTTCCTGTTCTGCATCCTGCTCCACGGCCGCCTGGCCAGGCCGGTGCTTGCCGTGCTGCTGCTGGCGGGCGCCGCGGCCCACCATTACATGGTTGCGTACGGCGTCTATTTCGACACCGACATGGTGCGCAACGTCCTGCATACCGATACCCGCGAGGCTGGCGAACTGCTCGGCTGGAGCCTGCTGCCCTCGCTGCTCGCATACGCCGGCCTGCCGCTGCTGGTGCTCTCGCGCGTGCGGCTGCGGCGGCGGCCCCCGGTACGCGCGGCGCTGCTGCGGCTGGGGATCATGCTGGCACTGGCGCTGCTTGCCGCCGGCAGTGCGCTTGCCGGCTTCCAGGACCTGTCCGCGCTGATGCGCAACCACCGCGAACTGCGGCATCTGATCACGCCCGGCAACCTGGTCATGGCGACCGCAGCCATCGCCCATGGCGACGGCGTTGCGCACGGACCACGCCGCGAACTGGGCCATGACGCCGCGATCGCCGCCCGGCCCGCCGATGCGAAGCCGCGCCTGCTGGTGCTGGTGGTCGGCGAGACCGTGCGCGCGCAGAACTGGGGATTGAACGGCTACGAGCGCCAGACCACGCCGCGGCTCGCCACGTCCACCGCGATCAACTTCACCGATGTCACCGCCTGCGGCACCAGCACCGAAGTGTCGCTGCCCTGCATGTTCTCGCCCGATGGCCAGGCCGGCTATGACAAGGCGCGCCTTGCCAACTCGGAATCGCTGCTGCACGTGCTTGAACATGCCGGAGTGCATACGCTGTGGCGCGACAACCAGTCCGGCTGCAAGGGCGTCTGCTCCGGACTGGCCTTTGAAGCGATGCGCCACGACGCCGCCGCCGGCTGTGGCGCGCACGAATGCCATGACGGGATTCTCCTAGCCGGCCTGGATGCCGCGATCGACCGCTGGCCCGGCGACCAGGTGATCGTGCTGCACCAGATCGGCAACCACGGCCCGGCCTACCACCGCCGCACGCCGCCCGAACTGCGGCGCTACACACCCACCTGCGACAGCGACGACCTCGGCCACTGCAGCCGCGAGCAGGTGGTGAACAGCTACGACAACGCCGTGCTCGCCACCGACGCGCTGGTGGCCGATGCCATCACGCTGCTTGCCGCGCGCGACGACCGCGACAGCGCCCTCATCTACGTGTCCGACCACGGCGAATCGCTCGGCGAAAACGGCCTCTACCTGCACGGCCTGCCCTATGCGATCGCACCGGACACGCAGAAGAAGGTGCCGATGCTGGCCTGGCTGTCGCCAGGCATGGCCGGGGCGCGGCACGTCGATCGCGCGTGCCTGCAACGCCGCGCCGATGCAGCGGCCAGCCATGACGACCTGTTCCATTCCGTCCTCGGCCTGCTCGAAGTGCGCACGGCGCTTTACGACCGCGACCTTGACGTTTTCTCGGAGTGCACCGCATGACCATGAACCCGCCACCGGTACGCGGCCCGTGGGCCCCCGCGCTCAGCGTCGTGGTGCCGGCATGCAACGAGGCCGACAACCTGCCGGCGCTGATCGACGAGATCGATGCCGCGCTGTGCAAGGCCGTCGACAGCTACGAGATCATCTGCGTCGACGATGCCTCCGACGACGACACCGACGCCGCGCTGGCCAGGTGCGCGGCATCGCGCCCGCAGCTGCGGGTGCTTCGCCACCGCGCGCGCAGCGGCCAGAGCGCGGCGCTGCGCAGCGGGGTCAGGGCGGCGCGGGCGGACTGGATCGCCACGCTCGACGGCGACGGACAGAACGATCCCGCCGACCTGCCGCGCCTGCTGCAGGCGCGCGCCGCCGCGGACGACGACGTGCGCCTGTTTGCCGGCTGGCGGGTGCATCGCGAGGATTCCGCCAGCAAGCGCTGGGCCTCGCGCATCGCCAACGCCATCCGCGCCCGCCTGCTGCACGACGCCACTCCGGACACCGGCTGCGGCATCAAGCTGTTCGCGCGCGATGCGTTCCTGGAACTGCCGGCGTTCGACCACATGCATCGCTATCTCCCGGCGCTGATGCAGCGCGCCGGCTGGCGCACGCTGAGCGTGCCGGTCAACCACCGCCCGCGCCTGCATGGACGCAGCAAGTACGACAACCTCGGCCGCGCGCTGGTCGGCATCAGCGACCTGCGCGGGGTGCTGTGGCTGCTGCGGCGCGGAACGCGCGTGGCCGCCGACGAGCGCATCCCGCATGACCTGGAGGTCCTGCCATGAACGAGACCATTGCCGCGCTGGCCTGGACCGGCGTCGCGGTGACGCCCTGGAAGCTGATCGGGCTGTTCGGCGCGCTGCTGTTCGGCGCGCGATGGCTGCTGCAGTTCGGCGCATCGCGGCGCGCCGGGCGCGCGGTGGTGCCGCGCAGCTTCTGGATCATGAGCCTGTGCGGCAGCGGGCTGACGCTGGCGTACTTCGTGTTCTCGGACAAGCAGGACGCCGTGGGCGTGCTGCAGAACCTGCTGCCGGCGCTGACCGCCGCCTACAGCCTGTGGCTGGAACTGCGCCCCGCGCGACGCGAGGCAGCTCAGCAGGAGGCGAACAGCGGCGCCTGGAGCGGCGCTTCCTCCGGATCGCGAAAGCCGGCCAGCCCCACCCCGGCCAGCCGGTAGCGCGTCGACGCCGGCAGCGACACGCGCTCGCGCAGCGCCAGCGCGATGGCGGTGAACTCCGCAAGCGTCGCCGGAGGCACGTCGGGCGTATGGCTGCGGGTAAGGATGCGGAAATCCGAGGTCTTGAGCTTCAGCACCACCGTGCGCCCGACGCGCGGCGTCTTTCGCGTGGCGTCCCAGGCCTTGCCGGCCAGGCGGCGCAGCGCGTCCTCGAACGCGTACAGCGTGAGGTCATGCTCGAAGGTGTCCTCGGCCGAGATCGACTGCACCGGCTGGTCGGGCTCGACCTGGCGCTCGTCGATGCCGCGCGCGCGCCGGTACAGGCCGGCGCCGAAGCTGCCGAAGCGCGCCTGCAGCTCTTCCAGCGCGAACGCGCGCAGGTCGCCGACGGTGGCCACGCCGATGTCGGCGAGCTTCTTCTCCATCACCTTGCCCACGCCGGGGATCTTCGATACCGGCAGCGGCGTGAGGAACGCTTCGACCTGCGACGGCTTGACCACGAACTGGCCGTCGGGCTTGTTCCAGTCCGAGGCGATCTTGGCGAGGAACTTGTTCGGCGCGATGCCGGCCGAAGCCGTCAGTGCCGTCGCCTCGCGGATCTCGGCGCGGATCATGCGCGCGCTTTCGGTGGCGCTGGGAGAGGCGATCTTCGGCGCGGTGACGTCGAGGTAGGCCTCGTCGAGCGACAGCGGCTGCACGAGGTCGGTGTGGCGCAGGAAGATGTCCCGAACCTGCTTCGACGCCTCCTTGTAGCGGACGAAGTCCGGCGGCACGAACACGGCGTCGGGGCACAGGCGCTCGGCGCGCACCGCCGGCATCGCCGAACGCACGCCGAACACCCGCGCCTCGTACGAGGCCGCGCACACCACCGAGCGCGCGCCGCGCCAGGCCACGACCACCGGGCGGCCGCGCAGGGACGGATCGTCGCGCTGCTCCACCGACGCGTAGAAGGCGTCCATGTCGATGTGCAGGATCTTGCGCATGCCCGCATTATCCCGCAGCCGCCGCCCCGGGAAGCCCTGGACCGCCGCGGTCATCCTGTGGGAGCGGCCATGGCCGCGATTTCGCAGGCCCGATCGCGGCCATGGCCGCTCCCACAGTTTTCACAGGTCCCACAGTCTTCCGGTTCCCACAGTCTTCACAGTCTTCACAGTCTTTACAGTTCCAACAGTTCCCACAGTCCCACTGCTTCCACTGCTTCCACTGCTCCCATTGCTCCCACAGCGCCAACGTGGTGCGAGGGACCTCAGTCAGCGGCCTCGACCGGCAACTCCACCAGCATCAGGGTGGCGTCCTCCGGGTCGGGCACGACCTTGAAGCCGAGCTTCCGGCACATGGCGAGCATGGTGCTGTTCTCGCGCAGCACCTGGCCCTCGATGGTCTCGAGCCCCATCCAGCGCGCAACCTCGATCATCTGCTGCATCAGCCGCCAGCCCAGGCCCGCGCCCTTGAGGTCGGAGCGCACCATGATCCCGTACTCGCCGCGCTTGAAGTCCGAGTCGGCCAGCAGCCGCACCGCGCCAAGCATCTCGCCGCTCGCAACGTCGGTCGCCACCAGCGCCATCGAACGCGCGTAGTCGAGCTGCACGAGGCGGGCGATGAAGTCGTGGCTGAAGTCGCGCACCGCGCGGAAAAAGCGCAGGCGGAGGTCTTCGGCGCTGACGTGCTCGAAGAAGCGGCGGAACATGGCGTCGTCTTCCGGCCGCACCGGGCGCACCAAGGCCTGGCGGCCATCGGACAGCGTGAGCGTGCGCTCAAGCTCGCTGGGGTACGGGAACACCGCGAAGCGCGGGTGGCCGCGGCCTTTGTGCAGGCGCGTCGACGGCGCCACCGCGATCCGCGCATCCACCGCCACCGCGCCGTCGGCATCGACCAGCAGCGGGTTGATGTCGACCTCGCGCACTTCGGGAATGTCGGCGGCCAGCTGCGCGAGCTTCACCAGCACCAGGGCCAGCGCGCGCTCGTCGGCGGCGGGCACGTCGCGGTAGGCGCGCAGGATGCGGGCAACGCGGGTGCGGCCGATCAGTTCATGCGCAAGCCGGAGGTCCAGCGGCGGCAGCGCCAGCGCCTTGTCGTCGATCAGCTCGACCGCGGTGCCGCCACGGCCGAACACCACCACCGGGCCGAACACCGGGTCGTCGGCGATGCCGGCGATCACCTCGCGCGCCTTCGCGCGCAGCACCATCGGGTGGACGCTGACGCCGTCGATGCGGGCATCGGGCCGCAGCCGGCGCGCGCGCTCGATGATGTCCGCGGTGGCCTCGCGCACGGCATCGGCGCTGCCCAGGTGCAGGCGCACGCCATCGACGTCCGACTTGTGAGTGATGTCGGGCGACAGCACCTTGACCGCGACCGTGCCGCCGCCGTCGAGCATGGGCGCGGCCAGGGCCACGGCGGCATCCGGATCGGCGGCCTGCACGGGCATGGCGATGTCAATGCCGTAGGCGCCCAGCAGGCGCGCGGTATCCGCGGGATCCAGCCACTCACGGCCATCGGCCAGCGCCGCGTCGACCAGCACCTGCGCCGCTGCGCGATCGAACGCGAAGTCGTCGGGCAGGCTCGGCGGCGTCTCCATCAGCGCCGCCTGGGCTTCGCGGTGGCGGACCAGGTACATGAAGCCACGCACCGCTTCGGCCTCGCTGGCATAGGTCGGCACGCCGGCATCGCCGAGCAGGCCGCCGTCATCGCCCAGCCACAGCGCGAGCACCGGCTTGCGGGCCGTGCCGCGCGGCCGCGCCTTGAGCACGGCGACCGTGGCTTCCGCAGTCTCCCGCGGCGCCGACAGCACGGTCGGCACGTTCACGGCAAGGACGGCGTCGTTGCCGGGATCGTCGAGCAGCGCCTCCAGGCCCGCGGCATAGCGCGGGCCGTCGGCATCGCCAAGCAGGTCCACCGGATTGGTCCGCGACCATCCGCGCTCGAGCGCAGCTTCCAGGCGTTCGACGGTCGACGCCGACAGCACGGCCGGCTTGCCGCCGAGGTCCTGCAGGCGGTCGAGCGCAAGCAGGCCGGCTCCGGCGCCGTTGGTCAGCACCGCCAGGCGCCTGCCCGGCACGCTGCCCAGGTGCGAGAGCGTTTCCGCGGCGGCGAACATCTCGTCCAGCGCGCGCACGCGCAGCAGGCCGGCGCGTCGGAAGGCGGCGTCATAGACATCGTCGGGCGTGGCCAATGCCGCGGCATGGCTGGTGTACGGCGGCGCGCGGCGCAGGTGGCGGCCCGGCCGCACGATCACCACCGGCTTGCCGCGCGACGCAGAGGGAGGGGGAGAAAAGGAAGTGTGCGGACCTCCCCCCTCCCTCCCCCCCCCCCCCTCCTCCCCCCCCCCCCCCCCCCCCCCCCCCCCCCCCCCCCCCCCCCCCCCCCCCGCGCGCGCGGCCGACAGGAACTTGCGCGCATCGCGCACGTGTTCGAGGTACAGCAGGATCGCCCGCGTGTGGCGGTCGACCGCGAACCAGTCGAGCAGGTCGGCGAAATCGACGTCGATCGCATCACCCAGCGACACCACCGCGGAAAAGCCGACCCCGCGTCCCTGCGCCCATTCGATCATCGCCGCGCCCACCGCCCCCGATTGCGACACCAGGGCGACATCGCCCGGCGGCGGCCGGTGCGCCGCGAAGCTCGCGTAAAGCTTCGAGTGCGGCGCGATCACTCCCAGGCAGTTGGGCCCGACCACGCGCAGCCCGCGCGCGCGCGCGACCGCCGCCAGCGCGGCATTGTTCGAGTCGGGGCCCTCGCCCATGCCACGCGTCAGCACGATGACCGCGCGAGCGCCGGCATCGGCGGCGGCGGCGGCCACTTTGGCGACCTTGGACGGCGGCGTCGCGATGATGACCAGCTCCGGCGCGAAGCCGAGCGCGTCAAGCCGCGGCGAAGAGTCGACGCCGGCGATCGACGGATAGCGCGCATTGACCACGCCCACGCGCCCCGGGAAGCCGCCTTCGACGATCTGCTCCAGCACCAGCCGGCCCAGCGAGCGTTCGCGCGGGCTGCCACCAACCAGGGCCACCGAGGCCGGTGAGAATACGGAACCGAGTGCGTAGGTACCCATCGGATGGCAGGCCAGGCATGCGGAACGGCCCCTGACGATATCACCGGCGCGCGACGCGCCTGCACCCGGGCTTCCGGCGCGCCCGAGCCGTCGGCCGCCGCGGCATGGGTCTGCACGCCTTCCTCAGATGCACTGGAGTAGCGTCGTGCAGGATCGGCTCCTGCCGGGAGCCGCAACCCATCCGGACGCTGCCCGTCCATGCAGGAGGCCCGCCCATGGTCGCTACCGTTCCACGCAGATTCGCACCCGCATACCATCCTGCGCACGCAGCCCTGCTCGGCGGCGCGCTGACGCTGTTCCTCGGCGCCCTGCTGAGCGACATCGCCTACGCCCGAAGCTACGAGATCCAGTGGAACAACTTCGCCTCTTGGCTGATTGCCGGCGGCCTGGTGGTGCTGGCGTTCTCGCTGGTGTGCGCGCTCTTCGGCCTGGCGCCGTCCAGGCGCACGCGCGCATCCGTCCTGCACGCACTGCTGCTGCTCGCGGCCTGGATCGTCGGCTTCTTCAACGCGCTGATGCACGCCCGTGACGCTTGGGCCAGCATGCCCGGCGGGCTGGTGCTGTCGGTGGTCGTGTTCGTGCTGATCTGCGTGGCGACCTGGCTTGGCCTCTGCGCTCCACGCCTCGGAGACCCGAAATGAACCGTCCCGGCTTGCCCGTCGTGGCCACCCTCGCCCTTGCCCTGGCCGCCTGCGGCCAGGAGTCCAAGCCCCTCCAGCAGGGCGTCAATCCCGAACTGCCCAAGCCCACGCGCGGGATCCTGCCCGACATGGTCATCGCCGACCCGGCCAACTGGGGCGACCGCCTGCCGGTGGTGCCCGAGGGCTTCGAGGTCCGCGCCATCGCCACCGACCTGCTCATCCCGCGCCAGACCCTGGTGCTGCCCAACGGCGACATCCTCGTGGCCGAAGGCCGCGGCGGCAACGCGCCCAAGCTCAAGCCCAAGGACATCATCGCCGGCCCGATCAAGGCCGCCGGCAACACGGGGGTGACGAGCGGCAACCGCCTGACCCTGCTACGCGACGCCGACGGCGACGGCAACTACGAGCTGCAGACGGTGTTCGCCGACAAGCTCAATGCGCCCTACGGGATGGCACTGGTCGGAAGCAAGCTCTACGTCGCCAACCAGGACGCCGTGGTGCGATTCGACTACCAGCCCGGCCAGACCCAGGCCAGCGCCGGCACGCCGGAGACGCTCACGGAGCTGCCGTCGGAAATCAACCACCACTGGACCAAGGCGATGACCGCCAGCGCCGATGGCCGCTTCCTGTACGTCGGCATCGGCTCCAACAGCAACATCACCGAGCGCGGCATGACCGCCGAAGCCAACCGCGCCATGATCTGGGAGATCGACGCCGAAACCGGCATGCATCGCCCCTACGCCACCGGCCTGCGCAACCCCACCGCGCTGGCGATCCAGCCGAGCAGCGGCCAGCTGTGGGCCGTGGTCAACGAGCGCGACGAGATCGGCCCGAACCTGGTGCCCGACTACCTGACTTCGGTGCGCGATGGCGGCTTCTACGGTTGGCCCTGGGCCTACTGGGGCCAGAACGTGGACGACCGCGTGCGGCCGGAGAATCCGGAGAAGGTCGCCGCATCGATCACGCCCGACTACAGCCTTGGCGCGCACGTCGCATCGCTGGGCGTCGACTTCTCCAGCGCGGTGATGGGCCCGGAGTTCGCCGATGGCGCCTTCGTGGGCATGCACGGCAGCTGGAACCGCTCCGACCCGGTGGGCTACAAGGTGGTCTTCGTGCCCTTCCGCAACGGCCAGCCGGCCGGCGATCCGATCGACTTCGCCACCGGCTTCCGCGAGGACGACGGCACCACCCGCGGCCGCCCGGTAGGCGTGACCGTGGACCCGCGTGGCGCGGTGATCATCGCCGACGACCTGGCTAACACGATCTGGCGCGTGGCACGGACGGGTGGCGCGGCAACTCTGCCGCCGGCAGGCGCCGCCGGCTCGCCGGACGCAGCCGACGCGGCCAATCCGGCCGGCACCACCGACGCCGCCGATGCAGCGGAGGCCGTGCCCGCGGAGACGATGTAACGGCGTCAGATCACATACAGATCGACGTAGTCGTGCACGGGCATTGCTTCCAGCGTCGCCTGGTCCAGGCTGGCGGCCAGGATCGCGGCCTGCTGCTGCTCCGGGAACCGTCGCGCCAGGTTGCGGCGGAACTTGGCCTCCAGCAGCGGAATGCCCTCTTCGCGCCGGCGCCTGTGTCCGACCGGATATTCCACCGCGACCTCGGCAAGTGAGCTTCCGTCGTTGAAGGTCACGGCCAGCGCGTTGGCGATGCTTCGCTTGTCGGGGTCGTGGTAGTCGACGGTGTACCGCGCATCCTCGACGCAGGCGATCTTCGCGCGCAGCGGGTCGATGCGCGGGTCGGCGGCCACCTCGTCCCCGTAGTCGCCTGAGGTCAGGCGCCCGAAGATCAGCGCCACCGCCACCATGTACTGGATGCAGTGGTCGCGGTCGGCCGGATTGTCCAGCGGGCCCTGCTTGTCGATGATGCGGATGCAGGCCTGCTGGGTGCGGATGGTGATCGTGGCGATGTCTTCGACGCCCCTGCCGGCGGCCGCGAGCTGCCCATGCAGGATCATCGCCGCCTCGACCGCGGTCTGGCCGTGGAATTCGGCCGGGAAGCTGATCTTGAACAGCACGTTTTCCATCACATAGCTGCCGTAGGGGCGCTGGAAACGGAAGGGCTCGCCCTTGAACGATACGTCGTGGAAGCCCCAGGTGGGCGCGGTCAGCGCGCTTGGATAGCCCATCTCGCCCGTGGCCGCGATCAGCGCCAGGCGCACCGCGCGGCTGGTGGCGTCGCCCACAGCCCAGGACTTGCGGCTACCGGTATTGGGCGCGTGGCGGTAGGTGCGCAGGCTCTGTCCATCCACCCAGGCCTGCGACAGCGCGTTGATGATCCCGTCCTGCGGCAGGCCCAGCAGCCCGGCCACCACCGCGGTCGATGCCACCTTCACCAGCACCACATGGTCCAGGCCGACGGCGTTGAAGCTGTTCTCCAGCGCGATGCAGCCCTGGATCTCGTGCGCCTTGACCATGGCGCGCAGCACATCCTTCATCAGCAGCGGCGGCCTGCCGTCGGCGACCGCAGTGCGGCTCAGCCAGTCGGCCACGGCGAGGATGCCGCCGAGGTTGTCCGACGGATGCCCCCACTCGGCGGCCAGCCAGGTGTCGTTGAAGTCCAGCCAGCGCACCATCGCGCCGATGTTGAAAGCGGCCTGCACCGGATCGAGCTGATAGCCGGTGCCGGGCACCCGCGCGCCGTTCGGCACCACCGTGCCCGGGACGATCGGCCCGAGCAGCCGGGTGCAGGCGGGATACTCCAGCGCCTCCAGGCCGCAGCCCAGGGTATCGAGCAGGCAGTGGCGCGCGGTCGTCCAGGCCAGCGGTGATTCGACCGCGAAGCCGGTGACGTAGTCGGCGATGTCGACCATGGCCTGGTCGGGCTCCGGACGGACGTTGGGAACGAGCGTGGACATGGCGGCCTCCGCCTGCGGTGATTCCCCGACGCTACTCCCCCGTCCGCGGCGCGGCCATTGCGTGCCGTTCACGGCGCCACGCCGCGCATCCGCCTTGCTTGACGCCATGCCCGGCGCATTCCAACCTGCCTCGATGAAGACAACGCTGGTCCGCAACGCGGACGTATACGCTCCTGAATCGCTGGGACGCCGCGACCTGCTGCTTGGCGGCGGCAAGCTGCTGTGGATCGGCACCGATGCGCCCGACCTGCCCGAAGCGTTCGGCGCCTCCACCGTCGACCTCGGCGGCCGCCGGCTGCTGCCCGGCTTCATCGACGGCCACGTGCACGTCACCGGCGGCGGCGGCGAAGCCGGCTTCGCCAGCCGGGTGCCGGCGCCGATGCTCTCGCACTACACCCGCAGCGGCGTGACCACGGTGGTCGGCCTGCTGGGCACCGACGACGTTGCCCGCGGCACCCGTGACCTGGTGGCCCAGGTCAATGCGCTGCGCGAGGAAGGCCTGTCCGCCTGGGGCTACGCGGGTGGCTACCACCTGCCGCCGGCCACGATCACCGGCAGCGTGCGCGCCGACCTCGCCTTCATCGACTGCCTGATCGGTGTCGGCGAGCTGGCGATCAGCGACCACCGCTCCAGCCAGCCAACGCTGGACGAGCTGCTGCGGATCGCCTCCGAAACGCACGTGGCCGGGCTGATGACCGGCAAGGCCGGCATCGTCCACCTGCACCTGGGCGACGGCGCGCGCGGCCTGGACCTGGTGCGCCGCGCGCTCGACCAGAGCGAACTGCCGCCGCGGGTGTTCAACCCCACCCACGTCAACCGCCGCAAGGCGCTGTTCGACGAAGCCATCGAACTGGCGCGGCGCGGCTGCACGATCGACATCACCGCCTTTCCGGTGGCCGAGGATGAAGACGCATGGAGCGCGGCCGATGCGCTGGTCCGCTACCTCGACAGCGGCGCTCCGCGCGAGCGGGTCACCGTCAGCTCCGACGCCGGCGGCTGCCTGCCCTGCTTCGATGCCGAAGGGCGGGTCGCCAGCATGGACGTCGGCCACTCCGGCGCCCTGGTCGACACCCTGCAGGAACTGCTGGCGCGCGGCGTTGCGCTGGAAGACGCACTGCCGGCCTTCACCAGCAACGTCGCCGACCTGCTGCGGCTGCCCGGCAAGGGCCGGATCGCCACCGGCGCGGACGCGGACTTCGTGGTCATCGACGCGGGCGGCGCGGTCACCGACGTGTTCGCCGGCGGACGCCCACACCTGCGGAACGGCGCGGTGGTTCGGCATGGTACGTTCGAGGGTCGACCCACAGACCACCATCAAGCAGGAGCCAATTGATGCCGAGCAAACCCGCCAACGGGGAACAACGCGGCTGGATCATCCCGATCGGCGGCGCCGAGGACAAGGAGACCAACCCCCGCATCCTGAAGCGCTTCGTCGAACTCAGCGGCGGCAGCGAGGCCGACATCGCGGTGATCCCGACCGCCAGCCGGCTGAAGGAAACCGGCGTGCGCTACGAGGAACTGTTCGGCGGCATGGGCGCGGCCAACGTCGAGGTCGTCGACTTCGACACCCGCCGCGACTGCCAGGAGCCCAACCGGCTGGCGCGGCTGGAGCAGGCCAGCGGCATCTTCTTCACCGGCGGCAACCAGCTGCGGCTGTCGACCATCCTCGGCGGCACCGACGTGGCACGCACGATCCGCCTGCGCAACGCGCAGGGCGTGCCCGTGGCCGGCACCAGCGCCGGCGCCGGCTTCCTCAGCGAGCACATGATCGCGTTCGGCAGCGAGGGATCCTCGCCGCGCGCCAGCAGCGTGCGGCTCGCGCCGGGGCTCGGCCTGACCAACCGCTTCGTGATCGACCAGCATTTCCGCCAGCGCGACCGCCTCGGCCGGCTCACCGCCGCGCTGGCCTACAACCCGTTCGCGATCGGCATCGGCCTGGACGAGGACACCGCGGCCTTCATCTCCCCCGAAGACGTACTGGAAGTGGAGGGCAGCGGCGCGGTCACCGTGGTCGATGCCCACGACCTGCAGTTCTCATCGATGGCGCACGCCGACGAGGACGACCCGGTGTGCATGCTGGGCCTGGGCGTCCATATCCTGATCGCCGGCGCCACCTTCAACCTGCACACGCGACGGGCCTCGGCCGGACGCCTGGCCACCCGCAAGACCTGACCGAAGGCAATCATCCATGCGCATCCTCGAACGCTCCGTCTACGTCGGCCCTTCGCTCCACGCGCACTTCCCGGTGATCCGCCTGCTGCTCGACCTGGGTGAGCTGGAGCAGTGGCCGACCGCACGCCTGGGGCCGGAGTTCATCGACGGCCTGGTGGCGGCCCTGCCCGGCCTGGCCGAGCACGGCTGCTCCTACCGCGAGCCCGGAGGCTTCCTGCGCCGCATGCGCGAGGACGAGGGCACCTGGCTCGGGCACGTGCTTGAACACGTCGCGATCGAGCTGCAGAACATCGCCGGCGAGGACGTCACCTTCGGCAAGACCCGCAGCGTCGACGACCGCCCCGGCGTGTACACGGTGGTCTACGAGTACGTGCAGCGCGAAGAGGGCATCGCCGCCGGCAACCTGGCGCTGCGGCTGATCGCCTCGCTGCTGCCCGCCGACATCCGTCCCGCCGGCAGCGTTCCCGAAGACTGGGAATGGGATGTCGCCCGCGACGAGTTCATCCGCTACGCACAGCGCGGCGCACTCGGGCCGTCCACCGCATCGCTGGTGCGCGCCGCCGAGGAGCGCAACATCCCCTGGCTGCGGCTCAACGCGCAGTCACTGGTGCAGTTCGGCCACGGCCGCTACCAGCAGCGCATCCAGGCCACGGTCACCGGGCGCACGTCCTACATCGCGGTGGAGCTCGCCAGCGACAAGGAAGAGACCAACAAGATCCTCGCCGCGCTCGGCCTGCCGGTGCCACGCCAGCAGATGGCCTCCAGCCAGACCGACGCGCTCAAGGCGGCGCGCAGGCTGGGCGGGCCGGTGGTGCTCAAGCCCTGGAACGGCAACCACGGCCGCGGCATCACCATCGACATCACCGGCGACGACGAGATCCGCGAGGCCTTCGTGGCCGCGCAGGCGCACTCGCGCTCGGTGATCGTGGAGACCTTCCAGCCGGGCGACGACCATCGCCTGCTGGTGGTCAACGGCGAGCTCATCGCCGCCACCCGGCGCACCCCCGGCCATGTGGTCGGCGATGGCCGCAGCACCATCACCGAGCTGATCGAACAGGTGAACCAGGACCCGCGCCGCGGCGTCGGCCACGAAAAGGTGCTGACCCGCCTCGAGCTCGATGCGCAGGCCGAACTCATGCTCGAGCGCGCCGGCCATACCGCCGATTCCGTGCCGGCCGCCGACGAAGTCGTGCCGCTGCGCTCCACCGCCAACCTGTCCACCGGCGGCACCGCCACCGACGTCACCGACGTCATCCATCCCGACAACCGCGAGATGGCGATCCGTGCGGTGCGCGCGATCGGCCTGGACGTGGGCGGCGTCGACTTCATCACCCCCGACATCACCGAAAGCTACAAGCGCATCGGCGGCGCGATCTGCGAGGTCAACGCCGCGCCCGGCTTCCGCATGCACGTGGCGCCGAGCGAAGGCACGCCGCGCGACGCCGCCGGACCGGTGATCGACATGCTGTTCCCGCCGGGCTCGCCGGCGCGGGTGCCGATCGCCGCGGTCACCGGCACCAACGGCAAGACCACCACCGCGCGCATGCTCGCGCACATCGCAAAGATGGCCGGCCACACCCCCGGCCTGACCACCACCGACGGCGTCTACATCGACGGCCAGCGCACGGTCGAAGGCGACATGACCGGCCCGGTTTCCGCGCGCATGGTGCTGCGCGATCCGACGGTGGATCTCGCGGTGCTGGAAACCGCGCGCGGCGGCCTGCTGCGCGCCGGCATGGGCGTGACCCGGGTCGACGTCGGCGCGGTGATCAACGTCCAGCCCGATCACCTCGGGCTGAAGGGCATCGACACGCTTGAACAGCTGGCCGAGATCAAGCGCATCGTGGTCGAGGTGGCCGACGAATGCGCGGTGCTCAACGCCGACGATCCCAACGTGCTGCGCATGTCCGGCTACACCAGGGCGCGCACCATCTGCTACGTGACCATGAACACCGGCCACGGCCTGGTCCGCGAGCACGTGCGCGCCGGCGGCCGCGCCTGCGCGCTGGAAGAAGGCGTCAACGGCCACATGATCACGCTCTATGACAAGGGCAGCCAGATCCCGCTGCTCTGGACCCATCTGATCCCGGCAACGCTGGAAGGCCGCGCCCTGCACAACGTGCAGAACGCGATGTTCGCCGCGTCCATGGCGTTCGCGCTCGGGTTGAAGCTCGACGACATCCGCCACGGCCTGCGCACCTTCGACACCACCTTCTTCCAGGCGCCGGGCCGGATGAACGTGTTCAACGAGCATCCGTTCAAGGTGCTGTTCGACTACGCGCACAACGCGCACGCGGTCGGGGTGATGGCCGACCTGGCGCAGCGCCTCGACGTGGACGGACGCAGGATCGTGGTCGTCGCCGGGCCGGGCGACCGCCGCGACGAGGACCTGGTGGCGATCGCGCAGGCGGTCGCCGGACGCTTCGACCACTACATCTGCCGCCGCGACGACAACCTGCGCGGCCGCGACGGCGACGAGGTGCCGAACATCATCGCCAGCGCGCTGCGCGACGCCGGCGTCGACGACGCCGCGATCTCGGTCATCCCCGACGAACAGGAGGCGATCGACGCCGCCCTGCGCATGGGCCAGGCCGGCGACCTGCTGCTGGTGTTCGCCGATGCGCTGGCCCGCTCCTGGAAGCAGGTCACCAAGTTCAGGCCCGAAGGCGCTGCGACCGGCCCGGCGAAGCCCGTCCAGGCACCGCCGCTGGCCCTCGCCATCGAGGAGTCGACGTTCGACCTGGAAGGCCTGGTGCGCGAAGAGCGCGGCCTGGTATTCCTCCCCGACGAAGACAGCGACTGACCGCACGCCCGATGACCGCACCCGCGCCGCTGCCCTTCGACGACTCACGCCGCCTGACCGGTCCGAACCTGTACTTCGCCGACGCCGGCGCGGTGCTGGAAACCGGGGTCGGCGCGCCGGTCCCGCGCGCCCTGATCGACGGCTGGAAACAGCGGATCGAGCGCGCACGTTCTGTCCTGGACTGGCCCGATGGCCCGGTCCTGGTGCGCGATCACGCCACCGGCGCCAGCCTCGCCTTCGCGGCGCCGGCCGACCGGCTGTACACCGCCACCGAAGTCAACGAATGGGCCTGGCTGTCCACGCTTGCAGCGGCGGGCATGGACACCGGCGAACCCGCCCTGCAGCCGGCCCACGCGCCAATCAACGATGACGACGCAGCGTTCCGCATCCTGCGCGCCGCCGCCACCGCCGAACACCTTCCCCGTCTTCGCGCCCTTCGCGAGGGCGCCCTTGCCCACGAGCTGCCGCTGCTGCTGGACGACGAACAGCTCTCCATCGGCCTGGGCACCGGAAGCCTCACCTGGGACAACCCCGCGCTGCCGCTTCCCCACGAGGTGCCGTGGCAGGAGCTGCACACCATCCCCGTCGCCCTGGTCACCGGGTCCAACGGCAAGACCACCACCGTGCGCCTGCTCACCGCGATGGCGATCGCGCACGGCTGGCACACCGCCAACAGCTGCACCGACGGCATCTACCTTGACGGCGCGCTGATCGAAGACGGCGACTACTCCGGCCCCGGCGGCGCGCGCGCACTGCTGCGCAACCGCCAGGCCCAGGCCGCGATCCTGGAGACCGCGCGCGGCGGCCTGCTGCGCCGCGGCCTGGGCGTGGAGCGCGCCGACGTGGCCCTGGTCACCAACGTCAGTCCCGATCACTTCGGCGAATACGGCATCCACGACCTCGACGGCCTGGCCGAGGTCAAGCTGACCGTGGCCCGCGCCATCGGCACTGCCGGCACGCTGGTGCTCAACGCCGACAACGAACTGCTCCGGCGACATGCTGCCGGCCTCGACGCGCCGCTGGCCTGGTTCTCCACCGACGACGGGCATCCGCTGCTGAAGCAGGCACGCGCCGATGGCCGCCGCAGCTGCGGCGTGCGCGACGGCCGGCTGCGACTGTTCGACGGAGTCGCTGCCCATGACCTCGGCGCGGTCGCCGACATGCCCCTGACCCTCGGCGGCCTGGCCGCGCACAACGTGCAGAACTGCGCCGCCGCCGCGCTCGCGGCCGCATGCCTGGGGATCAGCCCGGACACCATCCGCACCGTGCTCGCGCGCTTCGGCCGCGCCCACGACGACAATCCCGGCCGGCTGCAGCGCTGGACGCTTGGCGGCGACGTGCAGGTCTACGTCGACTACGCGCACAACCCGGACGGCCTGCAGCACCTGCTTGGACTGGTGCGCCAGGCGCATCACCCAGGTGGCCGCCTGCACCTGCTGCTGGGCCAGGCCGGCAATCGCAGCGACCAGGCCATCGCCGAACTTGCCGCCACCGCCGCGTCCTTCCGGCCCGACCATGTCGTGCTCAAGGACATGGACAGCGCCTATATGCGCGGCCGCGAAAGCGGCGCGGTGGCACAGCTGCTGCGCGACGCATTGCTGCACGGCGGCGTGGCCGCCGATGCCATCGTCGAATGCCTGGACGAAGCCGAGGCCACGCGCCTGATCCTGGCCGATGCACGTGCGGGTGACAGCCTGGTCCTGCCGGTCCACGGCGCCGCCACGCGCGCACGCGTGGTCGCGCTGCTGGACCAGCTGCAGGCGCAGGCCTGGTCCGCGGGCGACGCCCTGCCCGCACCGGCGCCCGCCGGGTAGCCGCAGCGCCGGCCCGCAGCACCGGGAACGCAGCGTCCCGGGGCAGCGCACGGTGGTGGAGGAGCCCTGGCCTAAGATGAACAGGCCCCACGCAGCGCGTGGGATGCCGCCATCCCTCCCGACGCCGCACCGGCGTCCGCTCCCCGAAGGACCCCCATGGCTTCGACCATCGAACGCCGGTACGCACCGGCTTTTCATCCTGTCCACGCACTGCTGCTCGGCGGTGCGACCGCCCTGTTCCTCGGCGGCCTGCTCAGCGACATCGCATACGCCCGCACCTTCGAGATCCAGTGGAACAACTTCGCGTCCTGGCTGATCGCCGGCGGCCTCGTGGTCGCGGGCGTAGCGCTGGTGTCCGCGCTCGCCGGCCTGATGCCGTCGCGCCGCACGCGCGGCTCGCTGCTGCACTTCGTGCTGCTGCTGGCGACCTGGGTCGTCGGCTTCTTCAACGCGCTGATGCACGCACGCGACGCCTGGGCCAGCATGCCCGGCGGCCTGGTGCTGTCGGTGATCACTCTCGTCCTCGCCATCGTGGCGACCTGCTTCGCGGTCCGTGCCCCGCGCATCGGAGGTGTGGAATGAACCGCCTGAGCCTGCTTGCCATCGCCACCGCCGCCGTGGTCCTCGCCGCCTGCAACCCCGACCCGGGTCCGATGCAGTACGGCAGCGACGTCAACCTGCCCGAACCCAAGCGCGGGCTGCTGCCGCAGATGGTGATCGCCGATCCGTCCGACTGGGGCGACCGCGTGCCGGTGGTGCCCGAGGGCTTCGAGGTGCGCGCGATCGCCACCGGCCTGGGGATCCCGCGCCAGACCCTGGTGCTGCCCAACGGCGACATCCTGGTGGCCGAGGGCCGCGGCGGCAACGCGCCCAAACTCAAGCCCAAGGACGTGATCGCCGGCCCGATCAAGGCCGCCGGCACCACTCCGGTGAAGGGCGGCAACCGCCTGACCCTGCTGCGCGACGGCGACGGCGACGGCGAATACGAAGTGCAGACCGTGTTCGCCGATGAACTCAACGCGCCGTATGGCATGGCGCTGATCGGCGATGACCTGTACGTGGCCAACCAGGACGCGGTGGTGCGCTTCGACTACACGCCGGGCCAGACCCAGGCCACGGCCGGCGAGCCCGAGGTGCTGACGCTGCTGCCGTCCGACATCAACCACCACTGGACCAAGGCGATGGCCGCCAGCGCCGACGGCCGCTTCCTGTATGTCGGCATCGGCTCCAACAGCAACATCACCGAGCGCGGCATGACCGCCGAGGTCGATCGCGCCAGGGTCTGGGAGATCGACGTCGCCACCGGCATGCACCGCCCGTACGCGACCGGCCTGCGCAACCCCACCGCGCTCGCCATCCAGCCCGGCAGCGGCCAGCTGTGGGCGGTGGTGAACGAGCGCGACGAGATCGGCCCCGACCTGGTGCCCGACTACCTGACCTCGGTGCGCGACGGCGGCTTCTACGGCTGGCCCTGGGCCTACTGGGGCAAGAACGTCGACACCCGCGTGAAGCCGGAGAAGCCGGAGAAGGTCGCCGCCTCGATCACGCCCGACTACAGCCTGGGTGCGCACGTGGCCTCGCTGGGCGTCGACTTCTCCAGCCCGGTGATGGGCGCGGAGTTCGCCGACGGCGCCTTCGTCGGCATGCACGGCAGCTGGAACCGTCCGGATCCGTCCGGCTACAAGGTGGTGTTCGTGCCGTTCCGCAACGGCCGCCCGGCCGGTGATCCGATCGACTTCGCGACCGGCTTCCGTGACGACGACGGCAGCACGCGCGGCCGCCCGGTGGGCGTGACCGTGGATCCGCGCGGCGCGGTGATCATCGCCGACGACCTGGCCAACATCATCTGGCGCGTCGCGCGCGTGGGTGGTCCGGCGGTGGCGCCGGAAGTGCCCGCGATCGAGGCGGATGCAGCAGATGCGGACAGCGACACCGACGGCGCAGGCGGCAGCGCAGCGGAGCCGAACGGCCCCGCGACCCGCTCCTAGCCGGCGTCCGCCGGGGGGCGTGCCGCTCCCCGGCCCCGGCGCGCCTTTGCGCGCTTGCTGGCCGGCGACGCATTGCCGCCGCGGCCGGCGTCGCCACCGGCCGACGCAGCGCGGGCCTGCACGTCCTGCAGGTCCGCCAGCATGCCGATGTAGGCGGTGAACTGCCGCAGGTAGTCCGGCGACTGCGCCTGCATCAGGCGCAGCATCCGTCCCGCCAGCGCCCCTGAATTGAGCGGTCCCGCATCGTCGGGCGTCGGCGCCAGCGCGCGACGCACCTGCTCGCGGTTGCGCAGCTGTGCCCACAGCCCGCGGACCTCATGCAGCGCCGGTAGCGCCGGCCATTGCGCAGGCCCCGGCAGGCCCAGATCGATCCCGCCGGCCAGGGCCTGCCGCTCGATGGGCCAGGCTTCCAGCGCATCCAGCAGGCTTGGGAGCGGCCGTGCCATTGCTGCCATCGGTGCCGCCGCCGCGGCCTCCGCGTCCTGCGGCGCCCGTGCCGCACTGTCCCGGAAGTCGCTACCGCCCATGCGCAACCTGCGTGCCCTGCTCCCGCCCTTGCGCCTGCCGCGGCACCGGGGCCATTTCCACGCGGCGGTTGCGTGCACGGCCTTCGGCGTGGGCGTTGCTGTCCACCGGCTGTTCGGCGCCGAAGGCCGCGGCGAACACCGATGACGCCGGCACGCCCTGCGCCACCAGCGCGCGGGTCACGGTCAGCGCGCGCTGCGCGGACAGCTCCCAGTTGTCGGCGTAGCGCCGGCTGTCGCCGCGCACCAGGCGGTCGTCGGTGAAGCCGCTGACCATCAGGATCTCGTCGCGCCCGGCCAGGAAGTCCGCCAGCGGCGCAGCCAGGCTTTCGAGCAGCGCCTCGCCGTCGGGCTGCAGGTGGTCGGAGCCGAGTGCGAACAGCACGCTGCCGCTGATGCCGATGCGGCCATCGACCAGGGTGATGCGGCCGCTGGCCAGCGGCGCAGCCAGCGCCTGCTCCAGCGCCACGCGACGCTGCTGCTCGACCTCGCGCTGCACGATCTCCTCGGCAAGCTTGGCCTCGAGATGCAGCTGCACGCCGATCACGCCGACCAGGATCAGCACGAACACGCCCAGCAGCACCGACATCAGGTCGCCGAACGCGGCCCACACCGGGACCGTGGAATCGACGTCCCCCTCGACCTCCAGGCTCATGCCGCGGCGCCGGGCAGCTGGCGCAGCTCGGCGATGATCTGCTTCTGCGCCAGCACGCTCAGGTCGACCAGCTCGCGCGCCTGGGCGACGTAATAGGCCAGCTGCTCGTCGCTGCGGGTGCCGGACGCGTCCAGCGCGGCGGCAATCCCGTCCAGGCGCCCGGTCAGCTCAGCGTTGCGTTCGCCGAACTGCTGCACGGCGCCGGCCAGCGCCTCGCCCAGGCCGGCCACGCTGGTGGCGCCCGCGTCCAGGCGCGCCACCGCGGCGTCGATCGCACCGGTGCCGGCCTCGACCTGTTCGCCGAAGCGGCCGCCGGCCTGCTCCAGCAGCGTGGCGCTGGTGGATACTAGGGCGTCGATCGCGCCGCGCTGCTCGGTGGAGGCGTGGTTCACGGCATCCAGCAGGGTCGACAGCGTCGCCATCAGCTGGCTGCGCTCGGCCAGCAGCGCGGTGTCGCGCACCATGCTGTCGGAAAGCTTCTGGCGGAGCTCGGCGACCACCTCGGCGGCGGCCCGCGGGGCTTCCGACGCGGCCTCCACCAGGGTGGAGATTTCGGCGATGGTCGCGGCGGCGTGCGCCTGCGACTGCGCGCCGATGTCGGCGGCGGCGACGGCCAACGCCGAAGCCACGGCCTCGTGCCGCCGGGCGGCGTCCTCGCCGGCACGGGCCCAGTCCTCGCGCAGCGACGCGGCCATCGTTGCGAGCTGCTCCTGCCAGGCGGCCAGGCGCTCCCGGTCCTGCCCGGACAGCGCGGACTGCAGGCGCGCATGCGTGCCTTCGAGCTGCTCGAGCAGGGCCGCGGACTGGCCGGCGAACGTCGCGCCGGCCGCGTCCAGCGCCTGGCCATGGCGTTCGGCCAGGACATCGTGCTGGGCCTGCTGGCGCGCGAGCGCCCCGTCCCACGCGGTGGCGAGCTGGTCCGTGGTGGCCTCGAGGCGCGTCGCCACCTCCTCGACCATGCCGCCGGTGCGCTCCACGAGGCGCTCGCCGGCCGCGTCCAGGCCCGTACGCAGCGCTTCGGCCAGCACCTGCTGCGATCCCGCCTGCTCGGCCAGCGCGTGCTGCCACAGCGTCGCGGCGGCGGTCGAGCTGCGTTCGAAGCCGGCGTCGAGCGCCGCCAGCTGGCGGTCGACCGACGCGGCGACCGTCGCGTTGAGCTGCACGGCTTCGCGCGTGACCGTGTCCATGGCCGCGGCGACGGCCGGCTGCACGGCCTCGACGGCCGCGCGCGCGCTGTCGGCCGCACCGCGCTCCAGCACCGCCGACAGCGTGCCGGCCAGCCGCTCCCAGGCCGCCGTGCTGCCGGCGTGGAACGCGTCCTGCTGCGATGCCTGGCGCTGGTGCGCGGCCTCGCCCTGCCGCTCCATCGCCGCCGCCATCGACTCCAGGCGCTCGACCAGGGCCGGCAGCGCGTCGGCCTGCGCCTGCATCAGGCGCAGCGATTCGTCGCGCTGGTGGGCACGGGTGTGCACGCGCAGGCCGTCGGCGCTCGCGGCATCGAGCAGGCGCACCGCATCCGCGCGCTGGCGCCGGCACAGCGCGGCCAGCAGTCCCAGCATCGCCGAGGCGGCCACGCCCGCGATCGAGGTGCCGAAGGCCACGCCAAGGCCCTCCACCGGCGCGGCCAGGGAGTCGCGCACCGCTTGCAGGTCGCTCGCCGACTGTAGCGCCATGCCGGTGCCGCGCAGGGTGAGCAGCATGCCCAGCAGGGTGCCGAGCATGCCCAGCAGCACCAGCAGGCCGACCAGGTAGGGCGTGAGCGCGGGCGCCGGCAGCGGTGCCTGGCCGCTGGCGATGCGCTGGCGCACCGCGCCGCGCAGCGTCGGGTCGAGGCCGGCAAGCCAGCCGGCCAGGCCGTCGGGGCCGGGCGGCGCGTCCAGCGCGGCGATCAGGCCATCGGTCGCGCGCCGGTAGCGGTACAGCTCGACGCCACCGATGAGGTACAGCGCGCCGATCAGTGCGGTAACCGCGAGTGCCAGCGCATGGCTGCCGACGTAGCCCGCGCCGATCCAGCACACGACCAGCAGGCCGAGGGCGAAGACGAGGCTGTCGAGGAGGGTTCTTTTCATGCATCCGGGCCTGGGCTGCGAAGCGCGGAAAGCAGGGCTTCGATGGGATGGAAACGGAGATCGAGTTCGGCCGACAGCAGCTGTCGCGCCTCATCGCGGAAAGCGGCGCGCCACCCGGCGGTATCCACGCGTGCCGGCGCCGCGGCGTCGGCATGGAGCGCATGCAGGCGCTCGAAGCGCGCGACCAGCGCGGGGACGACGGGCACCAGCAGCGCGTGTTCCCGCGGCGCCAGCAGGCCTTCCATCACCGCGTCGACTGCGGCCAGCCGCGCCTGGCCATCGGCGCGCCGCGCCAGCCGCTCGCGCAGCTCGCCGCGCAGGCGCCCGGTCGCCGACTGCATGTCGCGCTGCAGCCCCTGGCAGTGGCGCAGTACGGCGCCGGCACCCGCGGCGGCGCCGGTGCCGTCATCGCCGGCGCGGGGATGAAGCGGCAGCGTCCAGTCGCGTGCGTCTTCGTCGATGGCCTCTTCCAGCGCGCCGCGAACGCGCAGGCATTCAGCGGCGGCGTCCACATCCAGCGTGGCGCCGGCGTGACCGGTCGGGTCATCGCTTGCACCGGCGGGATGGGAGGCGCCACCGGAATCCTCGCCGTCGTCCCGGCCCGGGGGCGCGTCGTCGAGCGCCCGCGACAGGGCCACGGCGCGCTGCCAGTCCAGCCAATCGCCCAGCACGTCCGCCGGGGACCGCGCCTGCTGGCCGGGTTCTACGCCCGCCAGCCGGGCCAGCAGCCTGGGAAGCGCGGCGCCCGGGACGGGCGCCCGGGTGCGTGGTTCAAGCATGCTGGTGGCCAAAAAACGACCATTTTAGCGCGTTGCCGCCGGACACTGCCCGCTGTTCCGGGCCGGGTGCCGCGCGGCGCCGCTTACTCCACCGTCACGCTCTTCGCCAGGTTCCGCGGCTTGTCCACGTCCGTCCCTCGCGCAAGCGCGACGTGATACGCCAGCATCTGCACCGGGATCGTATGCACGATCGGGCTCAGCACGCCGACGTGGCGCTCGGTGCGGATCACGTGCACGCCCTCGCTCTCGCTGAAGTTGCTGTCGGCGTCGGTGAACACGAACAGCTGGCCGCCGCGCGCGCGCACCTCCTGCATGTTCGACTTCACCTTCTCCAGCAGGCTGTCGTTGGGCGCGATCACCACCACCGGCATGTCGTCGTCCACCAGCGCCAGCGGGCCGTGCTTGAGCTCGCCCGCCGGATAGGCTTCGGCGTGGATGTACGAGATTTCCTTGAGCTTGAGCGCGCCTTCCAGCGCGATCGGGTAGTGCACGCCGCGGCCCAGGAACAGCGCGTGCTCCTTGGGCGTGAAGTGCTCCGACCACAGCGCGACCTGCGGCTCCAGGTTCAGCGCGTGCTGCACGCTGCCGGGCAGGTGGCGCAGGGCTTCGATGTACTCGGCTTCCTTCTCTTCCGGCAGGCGGCCGTTGATCTTGGCAAGCGTCGCCGCCAGCGCGAACAGGCCCACCAGCTGGGTGGTGAAGGCCTTGGTCGAGGCGACGCCGATCTCGGCACCGGCGCGGGTGTAGAACACCAGCCGGCTGGCGCGCGGGATCGCGCTCTCGGGCACGTTGCAGATCGAAAGCGTCAGGTCCTGGCCCAGCGACTTGGCGTACTTCAGCGCCTCCATGGTGTCGAGGGTTTCGCCTGACTGGGAAATGGTGACCACCAGGTGCTTGGGATTCGCCACTGCCTTCCGGTAGCGGTACTCGCTGGCGATCTCGACGCTGCAGGGCAGGCCACTGATCGCCTCGATCCAGTAGCGCGCAACGGAGCCGGAATAGAAGCTCGTGCCGCAGGCGAGGATCTGCACGCCCTCCACCTGGGCCAGCACGTCCGCCGCCTCCTTGCCAAACAGCGTCGGCTCGAAGGCGTTGGCGTCGATGATCGCTTCCATCGTGTCGCCCAGCGCGCGCGGCTGCTCGTGGATCTCCTTCTGCATGAAGTGGCGGTAGGGGCCGAGCTCCAGCGACGCCAGCGAGACATCGGACAGGTGCTCTTCGCGCAGCACCGGCTGGTCGTCCCCGCCGAACACCTGTACGCCGGCGCGCGTGATCTCGGCGGTGTCGCCTTCCTCCAGGAAGATCACCCGGCGCGTGGCCTGCAGGATCGCGGAGACATCGGAGGCGACGAAGTTCTCGCCTTCGCCCAGGCCGACCAGCAGCGGGCAGCCCATGCGCGCGACCACCATGCGCTCGGGCTCCTTGCGGCTGACCACGGCCAGCGCATAGGCGCCGTGCAGCTCCTTGACCGTGCGCTGCAGCGCGCCGAGCAGGTCGGCGCCGTCCTGCAGGTAGTGGTGGATCAGGTGTGCGATGACCTCGGTATCGGTCTGCGATTCGAACTCGTAGCCCATGCCGCGCAGGCGTTCGCGCTGCGCTTCGTGGTTCTCGATGATGCCGTTGTGCACCAGCGCCACGCCGTGGCTGACGTGCGGATGCGCGTTGGATTCGGTCACTCCGCCATGCGTGGCCCAGCGCGTGTGGCCGATGCCGAGCGTGGCCGAGAAGCCTTCGCTGCCGGCGGCGCCTTCCATCTCCGACACGCGCCCGGTGCGGCGCACGCGGCGGATCTCGGTGCCATCGACCACGGCGATGCCGGCGGAGTCGTAGCCACGATACTCGAGACGCTTGAGTCCTTCGATCAGGACCGGAACCACATCGCGATCCGCAATCGCGCCGACGATGCCGCACATAAGCAGGTGAACCCCTGGATTGGTGACCTGCCAGTTTAACGGGGAAAGGCAGCGGGACCGTCCGCGCGGACGCTGCGACTGTCCGCGCGGACACCCGGACACAGGGGGCCGTGCCAGCAAAATCAACGGCTTGCGGTTGGCACGCGCCTTGCGCATACACAGATCAGACCCGCCCCTTTCGCAAGCAGCCGCCGCATGGACTCTCCCCGCTCCCGTATCCGCGACACCTCCGCCCAGGACCATGCGCCGACCACGCAGGGCTCGCCGCGCCGGCACCTGCGCAAGCCCTGGGTGGCTGGCGGGGTGGCGGCCGCGGTGGTGCTGGGACTGGCCGCGTGGGTCGCGGTCGGCTGGAGCGGCGGCGGCCGCTCGCACGACGCCTCGCGCCTGCGCTTCGCCGAAGTGGTCCGCGGCGACCTGGTCCGCGACCTCTCCGCCGACGGCCGCGTGATCGCCGCCAACAGCCCGACCCTGTACGCCATCGCCGGCGGCACCGTGGCACTCAAGGTCGTGGCCGGTGATGCGGTGGAAAAGGGCCAGGAGCTGGCGGTGATCGACAGCCCCGAACTGCGCAGCAAGCTGGTGCAGGAGGAGTCCACCCTCGCCAGCCTGCAGGGCGAAGCCAACCGCGCGGTGCTCGATGCGCAGCTGACCCGCTCGGACGCGCAGAAGCTGCTCGACCAGGCGCTGATCGACCAGGTCGCGGCGCAGCGCGACGTCGAACGCTACCAGCGCGCCTTCGAGGGCGGCGCCGTCTCGCGCAACGAGTACGACCGCGCGCTCGACGGCCTGAAGAAGGCCGAGATCGGCGTCGCCGCGGCGCGCCAGGACTTCACGCTGCAGGGCCGGGGCGCAGGCATCGACGCCGGCAACAAGCGCCTGCTGGCGGAGCGCCAGGAGGCGGTGGTCGACGAACTGCGGCGCCAGGTCGACGCGCTCACCCTGCGCGCGCCCTTCGACGGCCAGGTCGGCCAGGTGCAGATCGCACAGGGCACCAACGTCACCGCCAATGCGCCGATCCTGGGCGTGGTCGATCTTTCGCAGTTCGAGGTCGAGATCAAGGTGCCGGAAAGCTTCGCCCGCGACCTCGGCATCGGCATGCCGGCCCAGGTCAGCAGCGTCGGCAAGCAGTGGCCGGCGGAGATTTCGGCGGTGTCGCCGGAGGTCGTCAACGGCGAGGTCAACGCCCGCCTGCGCTTCGCCGACGGCGGCCAGCCGCCAGGCCTGCGCCAGAACCAGCGCCTGTCGGCGCGGATCGTGATGGACACGCGCGAGGACGTGCTGATGGTCGAGCGCGGCCCCTTCCTCGAGCAGGACGGCGGCAACTTCGCCTACGTCGTGCAGGGCGGCAGCGCCGAGCGGCGTGCGATCCAGGCCGGCGTGTCCAGCCTGTCGGCCGTCGAAATCCTTTCAGGGCTGCAGCCCGGCGAACGCATCGTCGTGTCCGGCAGCGACCAGTTCCAGCAGGCGGACCGCGTCCGCATTTCCGGAGAGTGACCATGTACGCAATGACCGGCTTCCCCCACCACCTGCACTGGAGTTCGTACGAACTGGCCGAGGCCGTGCCGCGCCGGCTGAGCGAGCTCTACCGGTTCGACGTGCGGCTCGACGCGCCGGACGTCGACTGCGCCAACGGCGATGGTCGCCGCGCCCACGCCGCGACCCACCGCTACGTACCGGCATCCACTCTTCCCGACATGTTCCGCATCGACTGATGCCGTCCACCACATCCACCGAACAAGGATCCACCGCCATGCTGGACATGCGCCAGGTCACCAAGGTCTACCGCACCGAACTGGTCGAGACGCACGCGCTGCGTTCGCTCGACCTGCGCGTGGCGGAAGGCGAATTCGTCGCCGTCACCGGGCCGTCCGGCTCCGGCAAGACCACCTTCCTCAACATCGCCGGCCTGCTGGAGACCTTCACCGGCGGCGAGTTCAGGCTCGATGGCGAGGACGTGCGCGGGCTCAGCGACAACCAGCGCAGCAAGCTCCGCAACCAGAAGATCGGCTTCATCTTCCAGGGCTTCAACCTGATCCCGGACCTGAACCTGTTCGACAACGTCGACGTGCCGCTGCGCTACCGCGGCATGCCGGCCAACGAGCGCAAGCTGCGCATCGAGGACGCGCTGGGCATGGTCGGGCTTGGCTCGCGCATGAAGCACTTCCCGGCAGAGCTTTCGGGCGGACAACAGCAGCGCGCCGCGATCGCGCGCGCCATCGCCGGCACGCCGCGCCTGCTGCTGGCCGACGAACCCACCGGCAACCTCGACTCGCAGATGGCGCGCAGCGTGCTGGAGCTGCTGGAGGACATCAACCAGCAGGGCACGACCATCGTGATGGTCACCCACGACCCGGAGCTCGCCGCGCGCGCGCACCGCAACGTGCACATCGTCGACGGCATGGCGACCGACCTGTCGGTGGAGCCTGGTCTGACGCGGGCAGCGCGTGCCGAGCGCATCGAAGCCGACGCCGAAGCCGACGCCCGCGCCGCCACCGACGCCTGAGGAGCCCACCATGCTCGCCTACTATTCGAAGCTCGCGCTGCGCAGCTTCCGCCGCAACAAGGTGCTGACCGCGCTGATGGTGCTGGCGATCGCGCTCGGCATCGGCGCCTGCATGACCACGCTGACCGTGTTCAAGGTGCTGTCCGGCGATCCGATCCCGGACAAGAGCGACCGCCTGTTCTACGTGCAGCTCGATCCGGCCAGCATGCGTGGCTTCGTCGCCGGCGAGGAGCCCGCCGCCCAGGTCACGCGCTTCGACGCCGAGACCCTGCTGCGCGAAGGCCGCGGCCTGCGCCAGGCGATGATGACCGGCGGCGCGGTCTCGATCACGCCCGAAAAGGCCGACATCCCGCCGTTTTTCTCCGACGCACGCTACGCCACCGCCGACTTCTTCGCGATGTTCGCGGCGCCCTTCCTGCACGGCACCGGCTGGACGCCGGCCGACGATGCGGCAAGCACGCGCGTGGCGGTGATCTCGAAGTCGCTCAACGACCGCGTGTTCGGCGGCGCCAACAGCGTCGGCCGCACGCTGGTGATCGGCGGCAATGCGTTCCGCGTCGCCGGCGTGCTCGACCACTGGCGCCCGACGCCGCGCTTCTACGACATGAACAGCGACCGCTACGGCGAGCTGGAGGACGTCTTCCTGCCCTTCTCCACCTCGCGCGCGCTCGACTTCGGCCGCAGCGGCAGCATGGACTGCTGGGGCGACGGCGGGCTCGACGAGACCGCGCTCAACGCGCCCTGCGTCTGGATCCAGTACTGGGTCGAACTCGAGGACGCCTCGCAGGCCAGCGACTACAAGGCCTACCTCGACAACTATTCCGCGCAGCAGAAGGCCGCGGGCCGCTTCGAGCGCGAACCCAACGTCCGCCTGCGCGACGTCATGGAGTGGCTGGACTTCAACCGCGTGGTGCCGCGCGACGTGATGATGCAGCTGTGGCTCGGCTTCGGCTTCCTGCTGGTCTGCCTGCTCAACACCGTCGGCCTGCTGCTGGCCAAGTTCCTGCGCCGCAGCGGCGAGATCGGCGTGCGCCGGGCGCTGGGTGCCTCGCGCGGCGAGATCTTCAAGCAGTGCCTGGTGGAAGCCGGCGCGGTCGGCCTGGCCGGCGGCATCCTCGGCCTGGGCCTGGCCCTGCTGGGGCTGTGGGCCGTCCGCCAGCAGCCCTCCAGCTATGCGGAGCTCGCGCAGCTGGACCTGCCGATGCTGCTGACCACGTTCCTGCTTGCCGTGGCCGCCAGCATCATCGCCGGCCTCCTTCCCGCGTGGCGCGCCATGGACGTCACGCCCGCCATCCAGCTCAAGTCGCAGTGACTCCGGGGAACGCCTGATGGACATCCGACCGATCCTTTCAACCCTGCTGCGGCACAAGACCGCGGCCGCGCTCATCGTCCTCGAGATCGCGCTGACCTGCGCCATCATCTGCAACGCGCTGTTCCTTGTGGGCGAGCGCATCACCGAGATGAACCGGCCCAGCGGCATCGCCGTGGACGAGCTGGTGCGCATCCAGATCATCCCGATCGGCAACGATGCCGACGCCGCCGCGCAGACCCGCTCGGACCTGCAGATGCTGCGCGCGATGCCCGGCGTCAAGGCCGCCACCACCAGCAACCAGGTGCCGTTCGTGAACTCGTCCTGGAACACGGGGGTCAACCTGAAGCCCGACCAGCAGCAGTCGACGCTCAGCGCCACCATGTACATGGGCGACGAACACTTCCTCGACGCATTCGGCGTGGAGCTGGTGGCCGGCCGCTACTTCACGGCTGACGAGCTCGTCGCGCACGCGGCCCTCGGCGATCCGGAGCAGGACGTCACCCTCCCCGGCGTCGTGGTCACCCGTACGCTGGCCGAGCGGCTGTTTCCCGGTGAGGACCCGTTGGGCAAGTCGATCTACCCCGGGGGCGACGACGAGCCGGTGCGCATCGTCGGCGTGGTCGCGCACCTGATCCGGCCCAGCAGCCTCGGTGGCCCGGAAGGCAGCCAGTACTCGATGATCCTGCCTGTGCGCGTCAGCTATGACCTCGGCGGCCAGTACATCATCCGCACCACCCCCGAGCGGCGGCAGGAGATCCTGGCCAGCGCCGCCGACGCGCTGCGCGCCAACGGGCCCAGGCGCATCATCCTGGAGGAGAACACCAGGACCTTCCGCGAGCTGCGCGACCAGTACTACCAGCAGCAGCGCTCGATGGTCTGGCTGCTCGGCATCGTCTGCATCGCACTGCTGCTGATCACGGCGCTGGGCATCGTCGGACTCGCCAGCTTCTGGGTGCAGCAGCGCAGCAAGCAGATCGGCATCCGCCGCGCGCTGGGCGCCACCCGCGGCCAGATCCTGCGCTATTTCCAGACCGAGAACTTCATCCTGGCCACCATCGGCATCGTGGTCGGCATGGTGCTGGCCTTCGGTATCAACCAGATGCTGATGGGCCGCTACGAGCTGCCGCGGCTGCCGCTGGTGTACCTGCCGGTGGGTGCGGTGGTGCTGTGGCTGCTGGGGCAGATCGCCGTGCTTGGCCCGGCGCGGCGTGCCGCGGCGGTGCCGCCGGCGGTGGCGACCCGGAGCGTATGATCGCGGACCGATGCCGACCATCCTGATCATCGACGACAACGCCGCCGTCGCCAGCGCGCTGGAGCTGCTGTTCTCGCTGCACGACATCGACGCCGCCAGCGCGGAGTCGCCGGACGCTGGGCTGGCGCGGCTGCGCCAGGGCGGCATCGACCTGGTGATCCAGGACATGAACTTCCAGGCCGACACCACCTCGGGCGAGGAAGGCCTGGCGCTGTTCCACGCCATCCGCGAGCGCGAGCCGGACCTGCCGGTGATCCTGCTGACGGCATGGACGCACCTCGAATCCGCGGTCGACCTGGTCAAGGCCGGCGCCGCGGACTACCTGGCCAAGCCATGGGACGACCGCAAGCTGCTGGCCACGGTCAACAACCTGCTGGAGCTGTCGGAGGCGCGGCGCGAGCTGGACCGCCACCGCAGCGGCGAACGCCGTCGCCGCAGCGCGCTGTCGCGGGACAACGACCTGCGCGGCATCGTCTATGCCGACCCGGCCAGCGAGCGGCTGCTGTCGCTGGCCTGCCAGGTGGCGCGCTCGGAGCTGCCGGTGCTTGTGACCGGGCCCAACGGCGCCGGCAAGGAAAAAATCGCCGAGATCGTGCATGCGAACTCGCTGGTCAAGGACGGGCCCTTCATCGCGCTCAACTGCGGTGCGCTGCCGGGCGAGCTGATCGAGGCCGAGCTGTTCGGCGCCGAGGCCGGCGCATACACCGGCGCGGGCAAGGCGCGCGAGGGCAAGTTCGAGGCCGCCGACGGCGGCACCCTGTTCCTCGATGAAATCGGCAACCTGCCTGCGGCAGGCCAGGTGAAGCTGCTGCGCGTGCTCGAGACCGGCCGCTTCGCGCGCCTGGGCGGCAATCGCGAGCGCCAGGTCAAGGTGCGCGTGGTCAGCGCTACCAACGCCGACCTGCCGGCGATGATCCGCGACGGCCGCTTCCGGGAGGACCTGTACTACCGGCTCAACGCGGTGGAACTGGCATTGCCTGCGCTGGCCGAGCGCCCCGACGACATCCTGCCGCTGGCCCTGCACTTCCTGCCCGCCGGCAAGCGCCTGGCCGCCGATGCCGAGCGCGCCCTGCTCCGCCATGCGTGGCCGGGGAACGTCCGCGAGCTGCGCAACGTGGTGCAGCGCGCGGCGCTGCTGTCGTCCGGCGATGTCGTGGCGGCGACGGCACTGGGCCTTCCCGTTCCTTCCGCCACCGGGACGGCGTCGGCATCTGCATCAGCCGGCGGCGAAGAACCCGACCGGGCGGCGATCGAAGCCGCGCTGGCGCGCAGCGGCGGCGTGCTGTCGCAGGCGGCCATCGAGCTGGGGCTGTCGCGACAGGCGCTGTATCGCCGCCTCGACCGCCTTGGCATCCGGCGCGACTGATGGCGCGGCGCCGGCGCCTGCCGCTCAGCGTCGCGTTCACCGGCATCGCGCTGGCCTACATGGCGCTGGCTGCAGGACTGACGCTGCTGCTGGAGCATTGGATCCAGGCGCGCTGGCTGGCGGCGCTGGTGGCGGTTGCGCTGCCGCTGCCGCTGCTGCTCTACCACGTGCACCGCCTGCTGCGGCCGGCGCATTCGCTGTTCCGCGCGCTGGCCGGAAGCGTGGCCAGCTACCGCGACGGCGACTACAGCTTCGGCGTGAGCTGGGACGGCGGCGGCGAACTGGGCGCCCTGGTGGCCAGCCACCGCGCGCTTGGCGACACGCTGCGCGACCAGCGCCTGCGCCTGGTGCAGCGCGAGCTGCTGCTCGACACCATGGTCCAGAACACGCCGGTGGCGATGCTGCTGGTGGATCCCGGCGGCCACGTGGTGCTCGGCAACCTGGCCGCGCGCAAGCTGCTCGGCGATGGCCGCAAACTCGAGGGCGTGGCCTTCGACGAACTGCTTGCCCACGCACCCGAGGCGCTGCGCGACGCCTTTGCCCGCGGCGGCGACGGCATGTTCACCGTCGGCCACGACGACGAGGAGGACATCTACCACCTGTCACGCCGGCTGTTCCGCCTCAACGGCCGCCGCCACGAACTGGTGCTGCTGCGCCAGCTCACCGCCGAGCTGCGGCGCCAGGAAGTGCAGACCTGGAAGAAGGTGATCCGGGTGATCAGCCACGAGCTCAACAACTCGCTGGCGCCGATCGCCTCGCTCGCGCACTCCGGCGCGGAGCTGCTGCGGCGCGGGCAGCTCGAGCGCCTGCCGGGCGCGCTGGCGACGATCGAAGAGCGCGCGCGGCATCTGGAGGGATTCCTCCGCGACTACGCGCGCTTCGCCAAGCTGCCCGCGCCGCGGCTGGAGGCGATCGACTGGCAGCAGTTCCTCGGCCGCCTGCGCAACCAGGTCGAGTTCGGCATCGAAGGCCACGTGGAAGGCAGCGCACGCGCCGATGTCCCCCAGCTGGAACAGGCCCTGCTCAACCTGCTGAAGAACGCGCACGAGTCCGGCTCGGCGCCGGGCGGAGTGCGGCTGGCGCTGCGCCGCCTGCCCGACGGCTGGCGCATCGACGTGCTGGATCGTGGCAGCGGCATGAACGAGGCGGTGCTGTCCAACGCGCTGCTGCCCTTCTATTCCACCAAGCGCCACGGCACCGGCCTGGGCCTGGCGCTGGCGCGCGAGATCGCCGAAGCCCACGGCGGCCGCATCGCCCTGCTCAACCGCGAAGGCGGTGGCCTGTGCGTGAGCCTGGTGCTGCCGGCCTAGGCCCCCGACCGGGCTCCTGTAGGAGCAGCTACAGCTGCGATCGCGGGCCACAGCCCCCCCCCTGTGGGAGCGGCTATAGCCGCGATTCGCGCCGCCTGATGGGCTGATCGCGGCTGTAGCCGCTCCCACAGGATTGGGCCGATCGCGGCTGTAGCCGCTCCCACAAAGAGGGTTGCCTGGTCGCGGCTATCGCCGCGTCCACAGATTTGCCTTTTCTACTTCGGCTTTTTCTCGGGGCGCTGCCAGCCTTCGATCGTCTGCTGGCGGCCGCGGGCGATGCTGAGCTTGCCTTCGGGGGCATTGCCGGTGATCACCGAGCCGGCGCCAATCGTCGCATCGCGGCCGATGGTCACCGGCGCCACCAGCGATGCGTTCGAGCCGATGAAGGCGCCGTCCTCGATGGTGGTGGTCGATTTGTTGGCGCCGTCGTAGTTGCAGGTGATGGTGCCGGCGCCGACGTTCACCCCGGCACCGATCGCGGCGTCGCCGAGGTAGCTCAGGTGATTGGCCTTGCTGCCGACGCCAAGCACCGCGTTCTTGGTTTCAACGAAGTTGCCGATGTGCACGCCGTCGGCCAGCACCGTGCCCGGGCGCAGGCGCGCGAACGGACCGATCTGCACCGCGCCTTCGGTGCGGGCGCCGTGGATGTCGCAGTGGGCGCGGACTTCGGTACCGGGACCGAGCTCGGCGTCGCGGATGCGGCAGAAGGGGCCGATGCGCACGCCGTCGCCGAGCACCACGCGGCCTTCGAACACCACGCTGGCGTCGATCTCGACGTCACGACCGACGACGACCTCGCCGCGGATGTCGACCCGCGCCGGATCGGCGAAGCGCACGCCCTCGACGCACAGCGCGCGCACCAGGCGCGCCTGCATCGCGCGCTCGAGCTGCGCGAGCTGCCAGGGGTCGTTCGCACCTTCGGTCTCGATCGCCTCGTCGACGAACACCATCTCCGCGGCGCTGTACTCGCCGGCGGCCATGGCGAACACGTCGGTCAGGTAGTACTCGCCCTGGGCGTTGTCGCTCGACAGCCGGCCCAGCCAGTTCTTGAGCGCGGTGGCCTCGGCGGCGAGCACGCCAGTGTTGACCGTGGTGATGCGGCGCTGCTCGGCGTCGGCGTCCTTCTCCTCGACGATGGCACCGACGTTGCCCTCGGAATCGCGCACGATGCGGCCGTAGCCGCGCGGGTTGTCGAGTTCGGCCACCAGCACCGCAAGCCGGTCGCCGGCCGCGAGCAGGCGATGCAGCGTGCCAGCGGTGATCAGGGGCACGTCGCCGTACAGCACCAGCACCTGGGCGCCGTCGGGCACGCCGGGCATGGCCTCGCGCACGGCATGCCCGGTACCGAGCTGGCGCGCCTGCTCGACCCATTCCAGGTCCGACTGGCCGGCGAAGGCTTCGCGCACCTGGTCGCCGCCGTGGCCGTGGACGACGTGGATCGCAGCGGGCTCGAGCGCGCGCGCGGCGTCGATGACGTGCGCGAGCATCGGCCTGCCGGCGATCTTCTGCAGCACCTTGGGCAGCGCGGACTTCATGCGCTTGCCTTCGCCGGCGGCAAGGATCACGACGTGGAGTTCGTTTGCGGTGCGGTCCTGTGCGGGCATGCTCGTCCTGGCCTGGTTGTTCCGGCGGCCATTCTAGGATGCCTGCTGCTAGCATGCGCGCGATGTCGCGAGCCGCGCCCCCCGAATCGAGCACCGGAACAGGCACAGCCACGGCCGAAGCCGCCGGTCCGCCGCAGACGGCAGCCCGGCACGTCAGCGCGATAGTGCTGTGGACCGGAGGCATTGCCTGCGCCGGCGGCGTGCTGTTCCACGGCATGTTCGCGGACTGGGTGCCGGCACGCACCACTGCGCTGATGGTGATCGCCTTGCTGGCGCTGGGATTCGCCTGGGGCCTGCGGCGCGCCACCGGAGTGGCCATCGCGCACGGACTCGCGCTTGCCTGGCTGCTTGCACTGGCCTGGTTCGGCGACCCCCTGCCGCTGCTCGCGACGCTGCTGATGGCCACCGCCGCCATCGCCCTGGGCGGCCTGCTGCTGCCGCAGGCTCCGGCAGCCGCGCAGTGCATCACCGGCCTGGCGCTCGGCGCAGGCGTGCTCGGCTGGATGTTGCCGCTGCCGCTGCATACGCGCTGGACCTACCTGGCGGTGCCGCTGGTGCTGGTGGCGTGGCGGCAGCGCGCGCTCCGCACCACGCTGCGCGCCACCGCGGAAGACTGGCGACGCACGGTGGCCGCCGACCCGCGGGCGATGGCACTGGTGGTGCTCGTGCTGGGCCTTGCGTCCACGGCATGCTGGCCACCGACCACCCAGCACGACGACATCGGCTACCACCTGCTGCTGCCGTGGTCGCTGCAGCTCGACGGCCGGCTGGCGATGGATCCCGATGTCCATGCATGGGCGCTGGCCCCTTGGGCGGCCGACGTGCTGCAGGCGGTACCGCAGCTGCTGGCCGGCGCCGAAGCCCGTGGGGCCGTGAATGCGCTGTGGCTGGTGCTCATCGCGACCGCGCTGTGGCGCCTGGCGGGCCTGCTCGGCGGCGACCTGCGCGCGCGCGCCTGGACGGTCGCGCTGTACGCGAGCATTCCGCTGACCGCAGCGCTCGCGCTTGGCATGCAGACCGAACTCCCCAGTGCCGCGGCGCTGGCGTGGACGGCGTGCCTGGCCTTCAGCACGCCCTCGCGGAGACTGGTGCTTGCGGCGTGTGCGCTGCTGGGCCTGTTGCTGGCCACCAAGCTTGCCGCGGCCGGGTTCGCCGCCTTGCTGTTGCCCTGGCTGGCATGGCGGCAGCGCAGCGTGCTGGACGTGCGCACCGCGCTCGGTGGACTCGCCCTGCTGGTCGCGCTGGGCGGCAGCAGCTACGCCTTTGCCTGGTTCATCGCCGGCAATCCGGTCCTGCCACTGATGAACGATGTCTTCGCCTCGCCCTACTTCGGCGGCGCCTTCAGGGACCCGCGCTGGCATGCCGGCGCCGGCCCGCTGCTGCCGTGGCGGATGACGTTCGATACCGGCCGCTACCTCGAGGCCTTCCCGGGTGGCGGCGGATTCGTGCTGGTCGCGCTTGCGGGCGCCTGGCTGGCGGCGCTCTGGCAACGCCGCACGCGTGCACTCGCTGCGCTTGCGCTGGCGATGATGGCGGCGCCCCTGCTGGCCACCCAGTACCTGCGCTACGTGTACCCGGCGCTGCTGCTCGCCCTGCCGGCCGTGGTGGTGGCGGCGCGTGCGGCGGCGCCGCGCAGCGCCCATGTGCTGCTGGCGGCCACCTGCATCGCCAACCTGCTGTTCCAGGCCAACGGTCACTGGATGCTCCGCACGGGCATGGTGAAGGACACCGTGGTGGCCGCCGGCCGCGATGCACCGACCTTCAGCGAATACGCGCCGTCGCGCCTGGTGGCCGCGACCATCCGTGGGCAGCGGGCGTCCGGAGACGGTTCCGCGGGCCCGGTGCTTGCGCTCGCGCTGGACGTGCCGATGCTGGCGGAGTTCGGGTCCGACGCGCGCAGCGTGTCCTGGTACGACCCGTCGCTGGAGGCGGAGGCGCAGCGCGCAAACGCCGACGCCGGCGGCGCGGCCTGGGTGGCGCTGTGGCGCTGCGAAGGCATCGTCGACATCGTGCTGCGCGCGGACCGCCTGACGCCTGCACAGCACGCCGGCCTGGCCCTGTCCGGCGCACGCCGCGAGTCCGCCGTGGGCGAAGTCGAATGGTGGCGCCTGCCGCCGGCCGACGCGGTGGACGCCCCGCAGGAGCCGGCGCGATGACCCTGCGCAGGCAAGGCCCCCGTTACCTGGTGATCGGCGGCATCCAGTGGCTGCTCGATTGGGGCGTCATGGTGCTGCTCAGCCACTTCGGCCTGCGTATCGGGCTGGCCAACGTGGCCGGCCGCGTCACCGGCGCGATGCTTGGCTTCTGGCTCAACGGCAAGGTCACCTTCACCGGCGACGAGCACGTGCTCGGGCGCCGCCAGCTGATGCGCTTCATCGTGATGTGGCTGGTGATGACCCTGCTGAGCACGGTCGCGATCGAAGCGATCGACGACGTGTTGGGGCGCAAGTGGGCGTGGCTTGCGAAGCCGCTGGTGGAAGCCTGCCTGGGCGTGATCGGCTTCCTCGGCTCCAGGCACTGGGTCTACCGCCGCTAGCGCCCCGGACGCGCGGCCAAAAAGAAGGTTCTTCTCCCGATTGCGTGGAGCTTGCGGGTGATTGTTCCGGGAGGGTGCGCGCTGCCCGCCGTGGAGGCAGGGGGGATGCCCAGCCGGAATATGCGCATCCTGCTCCCAGTTCCGGCCGCCGGCCATCCATGGCCGGCTCGGGGCATCCCCCCTGCCTCC